>SWDL01000388.1 GCA_005116795.1 Nitrospira sp.
CCGCGCTACCGCCCGGTCTTGATCGCCTCGCGGCCGGGATACGTGGCGCCGGCCCCCAGCTCGTCTTCAATGCGCAGCAACTGATTGTATTTCGCCACGCGGTCCGTGCGCGAGAGGGACCCGGTCTTGATGAGGCCCGTATTCAACGCGACCGCGATATCGGCGATCGTCGTATCCTCGGTTTCCCCCGACCGATGGGAAATCACGGCCGTATACCCGGACCGTTTGGCCAGCTCGATCGCCTCCAGCGTTTCCGTGAGCGTCCCGATCTGATTCACTTTGATCAGAATGGAATTGGCCAGCCCTTCGCGAATGCCTTTGGCAAAAATCTCCACGTTCGTGACGAAGAGGTCGTCGCCGACGAGCTGCACCCGGGCGCCCAACTTCTCGGTCAACATCCGCCAGCCCTTCCAATCGTGCTCGCTCAGGCCGTCTTCGATCGACAGGATCGGATAGGCATCGACCAGTCGCCCATAGTAGCGGATCATCTCTTCGGAACTGCGGTTCGGCTGCTTCTCCGCCTCCAGCACATAGTGATTCTTGTCGTAGAACTCGCTGGCCGCGGCATCCAGCGCCAGCGCGATGTCGCGCCCGGGCTTGTAGCCCGCGCCCTCGATCGCTTCCATGATGAGCGTCAGAGCCTCCTCATTCGACCCCAAGTCGGGCGCGAACCCACCCTCGTCACCGACCGCCGTATTGAGTCCGCGCTTTTTCAGCAGAGCCTTCAAGGTATGGAAGACTTCCGTCGCCATGCGAAGCCCCTCGGAGAATCGCGACGCGCCGACGGGCATGATCATGAATTCCTGGAGGTCGAGCCGGTTGTCGGCATGGGCCCCGCCGTTGATGATATTCATCATCGGCACCGGCAGGGTCCGGGCATTGGCGCCGCCCAGATACCGGTAGAGCGGTTGGCCGGTCTCCGCCGCGGCTGCCCGCGCCACGGCGAGGGAAACGCCCAGGATCGCGTTGGCGCCCAGCCGGCCCTTGCTCTTCGTGCCATCCAGCGCGATCATCGCGCGGTCCACGCCGCACTGGTCCAACGCCTCCATCCCGAGCAACTTGGGGGCAAGGGCTTTCTGGACATTGGCGACGGCCTTCGAGACCCCCCTACCCATCCACCGCTTGTTGTCCCCGTCCCGCAGCTCGATCGCTTCCTTCGTGCCTGTCGAGGCTCCCGACGGCACATCCGCCCGCCCTCTGGCCCCGCTCTCCAGCAACACCTCGACTTCGACCGTCGGATTCCCCCTCGAATCCAAAATCTGCCTGGCCTTGATCTCCCGAATCGCGCTCATGCGTCACCCCGATCTAGAAAAATCGAAAGTCGCTTCCCTGCTACTTCATTGCAAAGTCGAACACAGGTATCGGATCATTCGCGACGGCGAGCGTTGTTCCCACACCGTCTTCTGCAAACGCTCGACTGTGTCAGGGCTATACAGCCGTTCCCCGCACTGGTCGCAGACCTTCGCCGGTACGTGCTCGACCACAACTAATTGCTCATCCAGCTGAATCGTATAGGTCACCATCTGCTCGTTCATGGGCGATCCACACAGATCGCACTTCATATTCTAATCGGCTAAACTCGCCACCTGGCCTTTTGCCCAAACTCCTCGCAACGCTTTTAATATCATCCTCACTCTCTTGTTCTTTGGTCTTCATCGCTCTTGGAAAAGTGGCCGGGCAGGCTCCAACTGCGCGCATCGAACGGTGCACATTCTTATCGTGCGCGTTCTGCGAGCACAGGAGCCTGTCTGGCCACTTCTCCCTCATCCAGTGAGCTTCCGCTTCAGCAACTCATTCACTTTGCCCGGATTCGCCTTCCCCCCAGACGCTTTCATGACCTGTCCGACCAGGAAGCCGACGACTTGCTGTTTGCCTTCCTTGAACTGCGCCACTTGGGCCGGATTCTTGGCCAGCGCCTCATCGATCAGCGCGCCCAATGCGCTCTCGTCCGAGACCTGCGTCAGCCCCTTCTCCTGGACCAACTGCTCGGCCGACTTCCCTCCGGCATAGAACTCTGGAAAGAGATCACGCGCCGCTTTCAGACTGACGGTGCCCGCCTCGACCAGTTTCAGCAGGCTCACCAGCCGCTCCGGCGTGACTGGCGACGCCGCCACGTCGGTACCCGACGTATTGAGCTCGCGGAGCAGCTCCCCCATCACCCAATGGCTCACGGTTTTCGGCTGGGGATACAGCGCGACGCAGGACTCAAAATAGTCGGCCACGGCCTTCGACGACGTCAACACCCCCGCATCATACTCGGGCAGCCCGAAATCCGCCACGAAACGTTTCACCCGCGCCGCGGGCAGCTCCGGCAGCGTACGCCGAATCTCGGCGATCCATGCGGCGGGGATCTCCACCGGCGCCAGATCCGGGTCGGGAAAGTACCGATAGTCGTGCGCCTCCTCCTTGCTGCGCATGGTCGCCGTCATCCCGCGATCCGTATCCCATAACCGGGTTTCCTGGTGAATCGTGCCGCCCTCGCTCAAGACCTTGCTCTGCCGCTTCACCTCGTATTCGATCGCCTCTTTGACGAACTTGAACGAGTTGATGTTTTTCAGCTCGACCTTCGTCCCGAACTCCTGCCGCCCGACCGGCCGTAGCGACACGTTGGGCTCGCAACGGAGACTGCCCTGCTCCATGTTCCCGTCACAGACACCCAGATAGACCAGCACGTCCCTCAGGCTTTTCAAGTAGGCCACGACTTCCTCGGAGGAGCGCATGTCCGGTTCAGTCACGATTTCGAGCAGCGGCGTGCCGGCTCGATTCAAATCCACACGGCTGCCTTCGCCCCCCTCATGGACGTTCTTGCCGGCGTCTTCTTCGAGATGGGCGCGTCGGACCCGGATTCGCTTCGCCGTCGCCCCGACGGTCACGTCCAGTGTGCCGTGTTCGCAGATCGGCGCTTCGTACTGGGAGATCTGGTAGCCCTTGGGCAGGTCGGGATAGAAGTAATGCTTGCGGGCGAAACGATTCGGGGTCCGAATGGCGCAGTTCAACGCCAGGCCCGTCCGCACCGCCATCTCGACGGCGGTGCGATTGACGACCGGCAGCGCGCCCGGCAGGCCGAGGCAGACCGGACAGGTTTGTGTATTCGGCGCCTGGCCGAAGACCGTCCCGCAGGCGCAGAACAGCTTGGACTGCGTCTGCAGTTGGGCATGGACCTCGAGGCCGATGACGGTCTCGTACTGGGTCACCCGTTCTTCTCGGACGAGTAGCGTTCACGTTCCCGACGCATCGCGTCACGGCCGGCGTCCCAGGCCTCGGTCAGCATCGATTTCTTTTCCTGGACAAGATCCAAACCCCGGTCCACGGCGCGATCCAATGCCTCACCGGCCTTTTCGGCCAGATCCCGCGCGCCGTCTTCCGCCCGCCGCGCATAGCCGCGCAGTTGTTCGCGCGTTTCACGGCCCGACTTCGGCGCCAGGAGCAACGCGGCCGCCGCACCGATCAACGCCCCGCTCAAAAATGCCAACCCCACCGCCCCCGGTGAAAATCCCCGTTCATCCGCCATTGGACTGTCCTCCTTCCTGATGAGCGCCCATCCGGTGTTTGACGAACGCCGACGCGGCCTTGACCCCGGCGACCATCCCGGCGAGATTCATGAGCAAGCCTCCGCCCGCATGGCGCACGGTCTCGTGGACTTCCTGCACCGTGTCCCCCACCGCCCCGATCGCGTGGAGGAAGCCGGACGCATGTTCGACGCCGCCACGAGTCCGATCCGCCAATTCGTTCACATTCGCCGTCATCTCCCGCAGCGCTTTCAGCAAGCTCGGCAACTCACGATTCATCTGCGCGAGCAACTGTTGCGACTCCCGAATGGTCCGCTTCAGCTCGACCAACGCCGGGGCCAGAAATCCGACCAGCACCGCAAAGGCGACGGCGACGAACATGGCAGCAATTTCGACAATCATGGGTTCACTTCCACGTGGAACGATGAGTGCTGAACGAATGCGACGAGGTCACTTTCACGCTCTGGCCCGACGTTCATCGCTCCGCGTTCATAGGTTCCTCTCTGAGATTCGGCTTCTTCGCCCTCCAATCCGTCGCCTGTTCGTACGCATGGGCGGCCCGGAGGATGGTCTCCTCCTCGAACGCCCGGCCGATGAGCTGGACCCCGATCGGAAGGCCCGCCGCGCTGAACCCACAGGGCACCGAGATGGCCGGAAGCCCGGCCAGATTGACCGAGATGGTATAGATGTCCGACAGGTACATCTGCAGCGGATCTTGCAGCTTCTCCCCCAGCTTGAAGGCGGGGGTGGGAGTCACGGGCGTCACGATCAGGTCGACCGCCTTGAACGCCGCGTCGAAATCCTGTTTGATGAGCGTTCGCACCGCCTGCGCCTTCCCGTAGTAGGCGTCATAGTAGCCCGCGCTCAGCGCATAGGTGCCCAGCATGATCCGGCGTTTGACTTCGGCGCCGAAGCCCTCTTGCCGCGTCTTCAGATACATGTCCGCGAGATTGACGGCCTGTGTCGAGCGCAGGCCGTACTTCACCCCGTCGTAGCGGGCCAGATTGGAGCCGGCTTCAGCCGTGGCGATGAGATAGTACGTGGCCACCGCGGCATCGGTCCGGGGCAAGCTGATCTCTGTGATCTCACCGCCGAGGGTCTTCCACTCCCCGATCGCCGCTCGCACGGCCTGCTCGACTTCCGGATCGAGTCCCTCGGCAAAGTATTCCCGAGGCACGCCGAGCCGCAGATGTTTCACGTCCTTCTTCAGCGCTCGAAGATAGTCCGGCACCGCCACGTTCGCTGAGGTCGAATCCCGTTCATCGTGGCCGGCCAGCACGTTCATCATCAGCGCCGCATCGGTCACACATTTGGTGATCGGACCGATCTGATCCAGCGAGGAGGCGAAGGCCACCAGGCCATAGCGCGAGACCCGCCCGTAGGTCGGCTTGAGGCCGGCGATGCCGCACACCGCGGCGGGGTTGCGGACCGAGCCGCCGGTATCCGTGCCGAGCGCCGCCCTCCGGTCGCCAGATACTTTTCCCGCAGTTGCTCCGCAGACATCTTCATCATCGTGGCCATGCCTGAACCGCCGGAGGACAGCGGCGCCTCATACTCCACCGTCAGCTTCCGCATCCCCCGATGTTGCAACACTGAAGGCAACTTGAGCCCCAACGCATCATCCATGCCCAGCATATCGTACATCGTCTTGATGGCCTGATTCACCTTCGCCACCGACGCCAACTGTCCCGCCTCTCCTGTGATCCCGCGAGAGGCGGAGAAATCGGGCTCTTCCAGCACGAGCCACCCGCCCGGCTTCAGACAGGCGAGCATCTTCGACAGGGCCGTCTGATAGTCGGGCAGATGGATCAGGACGTATCGGGCGTGCACGAGATCGAATGCGGCCTCGGGCAAGGGCGCCGTACGAACATCGGCCTGGCGCACTTCCACGTTCCGTGGCTGCTGCGGACCGAGGAACTTGGTCGAAATGTCGACGGCGGCGACTCGCCCCGTCGGACCAGCGACCTCACTCATCCAGCCCAGCACCGAGCCGGCCCCAGGCCCCACTTCCAGACAGGTCCACCCGGCCTTCACGCCTGTGGCCAGGAGGCGTCGCCGGGTCGCGGCATCGCAGACCTGCTCAATCGCTCGAAGCCGCTCTAATTCACGCGCATCTTCGACGCGATGAAAGACGTATTCCGGCTGGGTCATCGTGATTCCTCCTGCACAGGCGACGTACCGCCCGATTCGTGTCTGCGTCCCAGAGAGTATCGAGGACGGCTGTCGGCCAGGACCGCGGCGGAGATGCGCGTCATCACGCAGCGGGCGTCCGCACGTGCTCGGGGCGAAACCCGATCCCGATCAGTCGCGCGGGAATCCGGCCCAGCCAGGGGAACCGTCTCAGCAGACGGAGAGCCGGCGGCGGGGTGAGCGGCTCCGTGCTGCCCAGCACGCGCCGGATGATCCGATTCTGCACGGCCAACTGGACGCGCTGTGTCATCCGGGTCGGCCACTCACGCCGGATCTGGACGCGCCGCAGATCCTCGGTCGTCACCGGTCCGGCCCGCAAGGGCTCGGCCAGCAGATTGGCCGTCGCGACGGCATCCTGGATGGCCAGATTGATCCCCACGCCGCCGACCGGGGACATCGCATGCGCCGCATCGCCGATGCAGAGCAGGCCCGGGCGTGCCCACTGCCGCAACCGATCGACTTGCACCGTGAGGAGTTTGATCGGTTCCCAGTCTTGCAGTTCGTGGACGCGGTCTGCGGCAAACGGAGCCAGCTTCGCCACGCTCTCGCGGAACAGCGGGAGGCCTTGCGCTCGAATCTCGCCCAGTGATCCCTTGGCAATGACGAAGCCGCACTGCCAGTAGTCGCCCCGGTTGAGCATGATGAAGATCCGTCCGGCATCGAAGCGACCAACCGGATTGTCCGGATCGCCGGCGCGCCGAGAGAGCCGAA
The DNA here is from genome assembly GCA_005116795.1 of Nitrospira sp. GTDB lineage: Bacteria > Nitrospirota > Nitrospiria > Nitrospirales > Nitrospiraceae > RSF151. The sequence goes on from SWDL01000388.1 coordinate 6,411, forward strand.
ACCACAGGACATCCATAGGCGCGCCGAATTCCTCAATAGCCAGGCCCGCCTGTTCCCGGACGACCGAGTGTCGGCCGTCGGCGCCCACCACCAGTGCGGCCCGCACCTCCATCGAGCCCTCCGGCGTCTGCGCCCGAAGACCGACGACGTGTCCCGCCTCCTCAACCAATCCCGTGACCTCGGCCTGCATCATCAACCGGAACGCGGGATAGCGTGTGGCCTTCTGGGCGAGAAAATTCAAGAAATCCCACTGTGGCATGAACGCGATGAACCCGCACCGGGTGGAGAGCGTCGAGAAATCTGCCACGGTCAATCCCAAGTCCCCGAACTGCGCCTGCATCCGCGCGGCCTTCTGATGCGGGAGTTTCAGCAGCTCATCGAGCAACCCCAGCTCATGCATCACCTCCAACGTGGAGGGATGGATTGTGTCGCCGCGAAAGTCTCGAAGGAAGTCGGCGTGCTTCTCCAACACCAGCACATCCACGCCGGCGCGGGCCAGCAGCAGACCCAACATCAGGCCGGCGGGACCGCCCCCTGCGATACAGCCCCGGACTGAGATTGTGTTCGCCATGTCGACTCCGGCGCCGAGAGGGACAGGACAGGGGAGAGGCTCCTCGACAAAGTCAACTGCCGGACCTGGCGCCGAGCGCATAGAGCCCCGTCATGGTCAGGCCAACGACCGCCGCGAACAGGGCAGGCTCCCACTTGCCGTTGAAAACACTCAACGCGGCAAAGCCGATCACCCACAGCCACAAGATGCCGAACCGCTTGATGCCCTCTGCAACGGTCACCCATTGCCGCTGCACGGAGAGGCGCCCCAGGACCGCGCTCGCCGCAGCCCCGACGAGACCTGTCGCATAGATCCCCGACTCCATGCCGCCCACCATAAAGAACAGAAGAAGCCCCATGGTCCCGAAGACCACGGTCTCGAAGGCCCACCGTCTGGCCAGAGAGGGTTGCTCGTCGGATGGCCCCATTTTCAACACCTCATCTCACATGACACATAGGGAGGCCTGTTCGCGCGCCGCGCGGTCCGGCCGGCTGAACGTCAGAAAGAACGGGCGCGGCGCCTCTTGTTCGGCCCCTGCCCCTGGCTTATGATGAAGCCGACCGATCCGCCCCAACGATTATTCTATCACCCAGGAGGTGTCCCATGCCCACTTACGTCAGCCTAGTCAAGTTCACCCAGCACGGCCTCATGACCATGAAGGACAAAGGGATCGAGCGGGCCGAGGCGGTCCAGAAGAATGCCAAGGCTCAGGGAGGCAAGCTCCTGCAAGCCTACTACTGCCTGGGAGAGTACGTTGTGGTGGCCATCTGGGAGTTCCCCGACAATCGCGCCGCCATGAAGGCCGCCGTGCTGAACGCCTCCATGGGCCATATCCAGATTACGACCATGCCGGCGGTCACGCGAGACGACTGGAAGAAGCTCCTGCATGACGCCTTGGGCAAGCACAAGTAGCCCTCTGACTCCCGAGGAAGCCGGCTCCTCCGGTGAGCAAGATCCGCATTGTTCCCCCGCAGTTCACCTTCTAGGCGTTGGCAATCCTCTTATAGACCGCAATCGTTTCTCGTGCCGTCCGTTCCCAGGTAAACCGCGCGGCTTGGGCCAGCCCGCGCGTCCGCAACTCCGTCGCCTTTTCCGAATCCTCCAACACGCGACTCATCGCCCTGGCAAACCCGTCGGTATCGTTGGGGTCCACGAGGATAGCGGCATCTCCGGCCACTTCAGGCAATGACGCCGCATTGGAGGAGACCACCGGACAACCACAGGCCATGGCCTCCAGGACCGGAAGACCAAACCCCTCGTATCGGGAGGGGAACACGAGCAGCGCCGCGTTCTGATATAACTCAATCAGTCGTTCGTCGCTCACGACCCCGGGGAAGAGGACTTGCTTTTCGAGCCCTAGGGCAGCCACCCGTTCGCGAAGATCTTCCCGGCGGCGGAAGTCGCCCGCCAGAACCAAATCATGGGCCACCCGCACGGGCGCCGGGAGCCGGGCGAAGGCCTCGATCAGGGTCTCGACATTCTTGGTCGGATCCGGCCCCGCCACCGAGAGCACGTAGGGCCTCCCGGTGCGACAGGTTGAGGTCGAGGTTAAGGATGAGGGCAAGATGCGAGAAGCTCCGAATTTCTTTTCCTCAACCTCAGCCTGAACCTCAACCTTGCTTGGTTTGAATCGGTCCAAGTCCACGCCGGGATAGACAACCGTTATACGGTCCGACGGCACGCCACATCGCTCCACGATATCCCGGCGGGAACATTTAGAGTCCGTTAAGATATGATCGATCTTGTTCCGTCGGTCTCCGACCAAGAGTTCTTCCAGCCGCTGATGAACATTCCGCTTCGGCGCCAGAGCGGGAAAGAGCAACTGTTTGACGTCATGAATCGTCACTACCAGCTTGCCCTTTTTCCAGGCTACGCAGGAGTCATAGGGGAGATGGAGCAGATCATACGGCCCCACGAGCTGCGGGGCCACCTGCTCCCAGAACCGACGCTTGAACAGAGGAAACCGTATGACCCGATAGCGAACATGGGACCCGGGCGGAAGCGGCGGAACATCCGTGGGCGTCAGGACCTCATACTCGTTCTGCCGGTCGACGGCGGCGATGGCCTCTATCAACCCACGGCTATACCGGCCAATCCCCACATTGAAATTCTTGAGATGCCAGGCCGCAATGACGATGTTCACAGCAACCGCTCTTTACTCGCTCCGATTTGCCTGCCCCTCCGCCTTCTTCTCTCTCTCTTCGAGCAGAACTTCCAGCTCAGCCATTGCCTCCAGGTCACGCGGACGACCCGCGGCGCGCTTGACCTCAATGAGGCGTCGCAAGCCGAGGCAACGGCAGGACACACCGAAGAGATCCAGCATGATTGTGTGGGGCAGGAGATCCTCGTAGCGCCCACCGCCGACGATCTCGCCCAACACATCCAGGTCCCCCAGGTCGGTCACCAGCGTAAAGTTCAGGCCTCTGGCGAGCGTATCGGCATCCCACTGGAAGGGAAGTCCTGGAGGCGCTCCGCTTATCCCGATCCTGGGTCAACCGAGCAGAGCCATGGACGGTCGCCGCCGCTCCTCCGACCAACATAAACTCGACATGGTTCTGCGCGAGGGTGCGGATCAGCGAAGCAAAGTCAGTCATGAGCCGGCAACTCGGCCCGCCCGACGCAATTCACCCGCGAACCGCTGGAGTTCCTGGAGCTTCCGGAACCGGTCTTCAACCGTCAACTTCATGTTTTCACGGAGTAACGTCCGGTCGATATGCCGCTTGTACGCTTCGATGACCGGGTCCGGCACAATGACGCCGGCATGAGTGTGCAGCTCGGCTTTCATCTGGGGTCTTCTTCTAGTCCGAGAGACGGGACTCAATGTAGCATTTCTCGCGCCCCAGTCTCAATATGTGTTCTTGACACCTGCGATCAACTGACTATACTAGTCACATTAACATGGTCATGAAGCCCCCATGAAAAGCGCGTCGGTGTCGAAGCTCAAAGCCACGCTGAGTGAATTTCTGGCCAAAGTGAAGACCGGCGAGGAAGTCATGATCACGGAGCGGGGGAAACCTATTGCAAAGATCGTCCCGATCCCGCACAAGGAGACCGCCATCCCGCCTCATCTCCAGGAACTGGCCCGTGCGGGCCTCGTCCGCTTGGGATCAGGGAAACTCCCTCGTGACTTCTGGAAACACCCTAGGCCGAAAGACCCCAAGGGCTTGGCCCTTCAATCTCTGCTCGAAGAGCGAGCAGAGGGGCGATGAGGTTCTGGGACTCTTCAGCGATCGTGCCACTTTGCCTGGACGAGCCCCGAAGCGCACGTCTGAAGAGGCTGGCGGAAGAGGATAGGTCGCTCGTCGTCTGGTGGACGGCCCTCGTTGAATGCTATTCAACGTTTGCTCGGCTGCGGCGCGAGGGCATTCTATCGCGAACCGAGGAAAACCAGGCACGACAGTTGACCATTCGGCTGCTGGCCGAATGGACGGAGATCGAGCCGAGCAACAAGGTCCGAGATCAGGCGGGAAGGATTCTTCTCCTCCATCCTTTAAGGGCAGCAGATTCCTTGCAGTTGGCAGCCGCTCTTGTCTGGGCGGACGGACACCCCGCCGGACACGAACTCGTCTGCTTGGATCAGAAACTTCGCGCTGCCGCGCAGCGCGAAGGGTTCACCATCCTTCCCGACTCGGCCTGACCGGTTGACTGTCGGGCATCTGGGGCGCCGGAGGTTTCGTGATGCCCTTGCGTCAAAGAAGGCGAAGACGGAGAAGCTTCCGTGCCAGCACATAGATATCCTTCCCGCTCCCTTCCTTCCGGATTCCCAAAGCCATCACGAGGACAAGGACCTTGCCTTCTTCAATCCGGTCAATGATCCGGTAACGCTGCCCACGGCACGGAGGCTCCGATATCCGGCCAGCTCCCCTGTCAAAGGTTTGCCTTGTTTCTCCGGCTCTTCAGCAAGGCCGTCAATTCGGTCCCGAATCTTTTCTCGGACGCGGCGATTCTGGATTGCTTCCAGAGAAGGACCTTCCCCTCTTCTACCTCCTTGATGCTTTTGCGCAGAGCGGCCATAAGGTCTTCGTCCCCCATAATTTCCAGAGTCTCAGCAAGGGATTGGTACAGATCCCAGGGCATAACGGCCAGGACCGGTTTCCCTCGCCGTGTGACAGCGATGGCGCCAGGTTCTTTTGTTAGTCGCTCGGGCAGGGAAGTGAGTTCGTGCCGGGCTTCGGAAATAGGAATATCTTTGCGCATACGAGTCTCTCGCTCCTGTCCCAACAGCTGTACATTTAGAAGGTCAGCATGTCAACCATCTGCCATGACCTCTGACTCCCTTTTCGAGGAAACTCTCACACATCTTGGACATTCCTTACATCGGCCCTTCAGATTCGGCACGATATGGACCTTGCGGATCCGCGCCGGCAGGCGATCCACCAACGACGGCGCCTCCGCCGATTCCACCGGTCCCACCAAGCCTTCATGGGCGTGGTGCGTCGGATGGCCGCATCGAGAAATGAAATCCTCGTGGGACGTGTCGCATCCTCACGGTGAGCATACACAAGAACTTTGATATCAAGCAGAAGCACGCGGCTCTTCCATGAACGCCGGCAGGGCGGCGGAATCGTCCAAGTCGATACCTGGCCGAACTCCTCGTCCACCCACAGTCGCGAGAGTCACTCGCCGGCGTCGCGGAGTTGCTACACGGAGGCAGTCGATAGACAAGTCCCTCGTCGCTCAATGCGCGCTCAAAAGAAACGTTGGCGAAATCTCAGCAAGGTTAAGGACGAACGCGGATTCGACCTCGGGTCACGACGATGAAGGCACCAGACTGAAGAGTTCGGCTTGGTACCGCTGCAAGAGCTCCTCCATCGCGGCTATTTGCTGGTCAACCCGCATCTCCACAAATCGCACGATGCCGGATGAGGACGCCGATGGACAAAGACCAGTTCGCCGAAGTCCTTGTCCTCTGTGACAAAGATTCGGTTTTCCTGTAATGCGAGATCAAGGAGAATTTCGTCGTCTGCAGGCGGGTTGATGTCTCATGCGAGCCGGACATCATGTTTCAAATCGGTCAGCAGTTCATAGAGAGAGCGCGAACAGACGCACACATCGAGCAGGAACCTCATCAGGGTTTCGCAACCCGCACCGCTCATGCACTTGCTCCCCCGTCACGGACCGGTAAGCGAAGAGTAAGCAGGCCTGAATATCCTCTGGCTCCAGAAACGGGTATTCCTTGAGAATGGTCTCGGCCGTCTCCCCTGCCGCAAGCATTCCCAGAATATGTTCCACGGCAATCCGCATGCCGCGGATGATAGGTTTACCGCCGAAGATCTTGGGGGTGACCTGAATCCTCGCTAACAATTCCGCATCCGCCATATCGGCCCCTCTCGCTCCACCTGCCCTCCACCTTCCGATCGAGTGAACGTTGACACTTTTTCACAATTCAAGCCTCCTGTGCGTAGTTCGTTGAAGCCCAAGACCAGAGCCTACTCCGCCAAAGTAGCCTCAGCTACGAAGGCCTGCCTGCGCCGAAGCTTCGGCAGGCAGGCCGAGCAGGCGCGGCTTCCTGAGTCGGCGGGAGAGACCATCGCCTTTCACGTCGGATTCAGGTCCAAATCAGCTCGATAAGTCCGAAACAGTACCGTCCAATCCCGACGTTGAAATTCTTCAGATGCCAGCCCGCGGTTACCACCTTCATTGGGCAAGCTGTTCCTGTAAACCAGGATCTTCATCGCTGCACGGCAGAGACAGCATTGTATGCATTCCTGAACCGACAACGGCGGCACCGAACGACTCAGCAAGCTCTAAGCTTGCAAGCCTTGCCGTACACCGAGTTCGAGCAGAGAGGCTTATGCTGACCTGGATAGGCGAGAGTATCGACCGTCCACAGTTTGGACAGCGCAACAACATTCACGTGGAACTAGCATCGACACGGTGATGGCCTATTGGTCTGACAGCATTCATGGCTTCGCCTACTCTCCTAATCCAACTCGCCGCCCGACTCCCATCGCGATGAGGTAATGCGCCATAGGAGAGAATCCGGTGTGCACGACCTCATCATTCATCGAAAACAGGAAGACATTGCTGAAATGCTGCCCCATGAGAGTTCGCAATTCCCTGTGAGTCTTCAAGTTGATGTGGCCGGCCTCGCTTTGAGGGGATGCGAAACGGGCGGCCTCCTTATTAGGGGTGCCGACCAAACAGATACCGGTATGGGAGAGCGACTTCGCGATATGCTCCATCAGACGCGTTTCTTTACTTGGATCAACATGCTCGATGACGTCTAACAAATACACAGCATCCAATGTCTCCGAAAAAGGACTCTCAGTAATGTTGAAGTGAGAAAACGTACAGTTTCCGATGAACGCGGCTCGCTGCTTGTTCTCTTCAATGATCCTGGCATCCCAGTCTGTAGCGTACACACGACCGACGGACTGCGCTACGATGGGCAGTCCGAGGGCATCTCCGCAGCCGATTTCCAGCACCTTCTGTTTACCCTCCAGAAGCTTGGCACAGAATTTGTACCGAGAGAAGACAAAGCATAAATGCTTGGCGTCGGTGCAGAGACTATGCGACGAGTAGGGACCTAGGACGATCCGCTCCTCGTTCGATTGAACCCGGACGGCATCGCGATGGGCTTCCTCTGCGCTTTTCTTCGCCATTTCATGTGCCCGGAAAACAGAATCGATAATAGCCAGCTATCCCCTCTTCAATAGAGGCAAACTGAAACCCAGGGACCTGAAGACACAACCTCGTTGTGTCGAAATGTCGATGAGTGATCGGCCCTCTTCTGGCCATGGATACGACTTCGAAGGAGAACGGTACAGCCTGCTGAAGTGCCGTCACGATGTCCGAGAATGATCGACTCCGGCCTGTTGCTAAGTTGTATGTGCCGGTCGCCCGCACAGCCATAAGTTTACGAATCAGGAAGACCGCATCATCGACGTGAAGGTGATCTCGCTTTTCTTCTCCTGCTCCAAACAGTCTTACTGTCTTATCCTTCATGAGCGACTTTAGGAAAGAGTTCGGCCCATAGGAACCATGCGGATCGCCGGGGCCGTACAGAGCCGTGACTCGCAGATTCAAAAAATCGATCTTGGAGGCGGCGGTAACCCGTTCAAGTATTTTCTCCCCCCCATACTTGGCTAGTCCATAGTACCCGGCGGGATCGATCGGGCTGTTCTCCGTGATCGGATTTGCCGTGAGCGGATAGACCGCATCCGAACTGATGTTCACGCACAAGCCGATCTTGCACGACTCCAGAAACTTGCCGACATTGATGGCCATCGTCAGGTTGTCGGATAGGGTTCCAAGAGTTTGGCCACGATCCGGGGTCAGGGCTGAACTGAAAATGAGGGCGACATCCCCTCCTGCCAGCTGTTGGAGCGCCGCGATCGAGGCCTCTTTCCTCAGATCGACATCCTTCGACCTCAGGCCGATGATGTCCACTCCGGACTGGCGGAAAACATCGCAGACTTTTTTCCCCAAGAAGCCGGTGCTTCCCAAGACAACGACGCGATCGAACGGAATTGTGAACTTATCGCTCAAGGCTTTCCCACTTTGTCGAGGACATCGCCAGCTTGGGATGAGACACCAGCAAATGCCAGATGACCGCCTGAAAGGCCTCAGTATGGGGTGTCACCATAGCCGGATTCACCGTCGGAATGATCACGCAGGCATCGGCCTGCGCGGCGGTGTGCCCGCCCTTTCTCCCGACCACGCCGCAGACACCTGCGCCCACTTTCTTGGCATAGTCGATCGCATGCACGAGGTTGGTGCTGACGCCTCGGGCCACGTCGCCGCCGCCGACGGAAAAAATCAGCAGCGCATCGCGCGATCCGAGCCGGCTCACCCGGAGCCAGTTGGCAAAGGAGGTATCCCACCCCTCATCATTGATTCGAGCCGTCAGCTCGGACACATTGTCGGTCGGAGCGTAGGCTTCGATGCCGCACAGCTTCCTCAAATCATTCACCGCATGCGAGGCATTGCCCGCGCTCCCGCCAACCCCTAGGATAAAGACTCGCCCTCCCTGCTCTCTCACTGCGGCCAGCAGATCCACCATCCGGCCGACTGCCTGTGTATCGATCTGGTTTGTGACCGCGACGACTTCACTGAAATAGCGGCTGATAAAGTCTTCCACGACTGACACCCTTCCTCGTCAGGCGGACGCCGCAGCGGGCCGCAATCCCTGAGGGCGCCGCCCCATCGAGACGTACTCGATTCCGGTCAGTTCCTTCCGCCGACCTTCCAACGCTCCGGCACAATCGATCACCAAGGACCGCGTCATCTCCGATCTGACCGGTCGGAGATCCGCGTTCACAAACTCATCCCAATCCGACATGATGAGCAGCGCATCCGCGCCCCGGAGTGCATCAGCGGGTGAACCGAGCAACTGCACCGCCCCAAGATTGTCCTGAGCGCGGATGATGGGATCCCACGCCGCAAATTCCGCGTGTGCCGCCAAGTCACGGATCAGCCGAAGCGCGGGTGCATTCTTCGTCGAATGGGTATTCTTTTTGTACGTCAGGCCCCACACGGCGATTTTGGGTTTTGCAGACTGTGTCATCACATAGCAATTCACCATCCGGAGCGCCCAGTCATATCGCTTCTTGTTGGCCTGGCTGAACCCATCGAACACGGCTGCATCCACGCCCTCCTCGTAGGCTAAAGACCGGAGGGTCACGAGATCGCGTTCGAGATTTCCGCCGGCAATACCCAGGCTGGGGCGGAGATAGGCGGCGGGGCCGATGCGCTGGTCCAGCCGCAAGGCCGGAACAATTTCTCCCCAGTCAGCATCGACGGCCTCGCAGAGGTCGGCCAGCGTATTGGCATAGGACACCGACGCGATCAGATATAAGTTGATGGCAGTCTTCGCCAATTCGGCACTTTCATAACGCATCGGCAGGATCGGACACCCATACACCGACAACGCTTCGGCGAACATGGGCGCCAAACCAGCGTCTGAGTCCTCGCAACCCACGATACAGCGCTCCGGCCTGAGCGCCCGCTCAACCGCCCGTCCAAAGATCAAGGTCTCCACCCAATAGTGGAGGGTACATCGTAAATCGGGCCGGATCTGCTCGATCCGCGTCCGGAGTCGTCGCGTGAACCCGGGAGGCACTTGGCTCATCACCACCAGGACGACATCTTGGCGGAGGAAGGGCACGATGGCGTCGATCAGCGCCAGCACAGGTGTAAGGTCGCTCGTATTGTCTTCAGCGGTCGGGACATCGAGGGACACAATGACGAGCGGACAGGCCTCTAACTTGGCCGCGTCCGACACCCATTCGACATGGGCGTGCGTCTTCGTATGGAGTTCGGCCAAACCGGGCTCATGCACCGGAAGGGTTCCTGCTGCCAGCGACGCCACTCGCTCCACAGAGGGGTCATAGGCCACGACAGCCCGGCCAAACGAAGCCCAGGCCAGGCTGGACACGATGCCCAGATGGGACAGCCCGACAAATCCTGTGGGAACCGCATGACTCATGGCTTTTTCGCCGTGACCGCGCTGATCGTTTCGGAGATCCACCAATCGTTGTCAGCGGAAGTTCCCCCTTCTGCACATTGCCGTTCGAAGTAGTCCAGATCCCGCCGCCATGTCAGATCGTCCCCCACCCGTGTCTCGCGGCGCTCGGAGGGAACCCCCGAGGGGCGGACTCGGCGATAGACAACTAGTTCGCTCGGTCCCCATTTGCACAATCCCCGCATGTGCAGCGAGCCGTCAGATCCGTAGAGATCAACCGCAAAATCATTCTTCCAGGACAGGAAACTCGATTCCAGCACGAATCGACCGTCGGCCGTGGCCAGCACACAGTGATCGATGGTCTTGGCTTCGTGGCGGGCAAGAGTCCACGGCACAATCTTCTGTCCTCGCTCTCCGCACAAGAATCCTAGAAGATCAAGCAGGTGGGGGCTCAGGTCTTCAACGACCCCCCATCCCTTTTCCCGCCAGCTCCCGGCAAGATTCACCACCGTGCCATTCCCATAAAAGAATCGCCCGTGGTACAGCTCGCCCAGGGTGCCCTTGTCGAGTTCCCGCTTCACTTCCGCAATCAACGGCTCAAACCGATGGTTATAGGAGGTGTACCAGACAACACGATTGGTCGAGGCAAGCCTGGTAAGCGTCTCAGCCGTGCGTTTGTCCGGCAGGAGCAGTGGCTTTTCGACCAAGACATGCTTCCCCTTTGTCAGAAATTCCTGGAGCATCTCCAGCTTCGCTTCATTCGGCACGGCAAGAATGGCGGCGTCGTATCGATCCGACGCGCAGTCATCGAGTCGGCGATAGTCCGCCGCCTTGTTGAAGGGATCGACCGTTCCCACGCAACGCGATCCAAGGATCGTCTGGCGCTTGCGGCCGATGTTACCCAAACCGACGAGCAAATACCTCATGAGTAGTGGGCTTGCTTCGACAACCGGTCGAGGGTTTTAAGCACGTCGGGCACCGTGACGGGCACGTTCCCCGCATGTTGACACGTCACCGCGGCGCCCAACGATCCCAGGATCGAGGCCATGATCAGATTGCCGGTCGCCCGCAAGGCCAGCGAAGCATAGGCGAGCAACGCGTCACCGGCGCCGATGGGATCGACCAGGTTCTCGACAAAGCTTTCGATCGTAAAAAATTCACGCGGACTCGGCCCGGGACTCCGATAGGAAATGAGGCCTCGCTCTCCCAATTTCAGGATCAGGTACCGACACCGTGCCCGACGGAACAGTTCCGACGCAAGCGGCCGCACCACGGAATCTTGGTCACCGAGCGCAAATCGGGCTTCCCGTTCATTGGGGGTAATCAGATCGAAATCGGTGAAATCGAGGATGTTCCCCCATCGGTTGGACACCTGGCTGTCGGCCACCGTCATCGCATGCGAGGTGATCCCCTTTCGCAAGAAACCGATCGTTTGCTTGTTGAAGATCCCATGACGAAAATCGCTGAAGATCACCACATCGGCGTTCGCCTGCCGTGTAGAGTCCACGATGGCTTTCAGGACACGGTCGGACACTGGACGATTGTCGACCCGATCGACCTGCAACATCTTGTACGACGAGGCGATAAACCGTTCCTTGTGCGTGGTGGGTCGGGTCGGGTCAATAATTTCATGGCACTTGATGCCCGCCTCGGCCATGTCCATCAAGACGAAGTCTTTCAGGTGATCGTTACCGAGGATGGTGGAGAAGGACACATCAGCCCCTGCGGCTTTCAGATGCTTGGCTACCACCGCCGCGCCTCCGGAAAACGTGTCAGTCCGATCGTGCTTGACGCTGAACGTCGGAGATTTCACCGTCGCACCCAGGAGGGAGCAGTAGCTGTAGCTATCCACGATCGTGTCGCCCACGACGTGGACCCGCAGCCCGACGCAGGCATCCAGTCCCTTCTTGATATCGTCAAAGGTGAGGCCCTCCGACTGCATCAGGGACAGCAGTTTGTCGACGGCCAGATCCGGCGGCTCGCTCTCGATGAGCTTGGAAGAGGAGTACACGATGTCGCCGGGGGTGAAGACGACCTCCCCCCCGTAGCTGTCGAGCGCATCCATTTCTTCCCTGGTCCGCGGTGGAATCCCGGCGGAAAAATATTCATAGCCCTTGGCGAAGTAATCGGGCTTCAAGAACTTGATGTTCTCGATGGGCGTGGGATTCGCATCGACAAGGACATAGTCCACCATCTCCAGGGCTGCCAAATTCATGGCCCGTAGTTCCTGCGGCACATACGGTCGATTGTTGGCTTTTTCGTTATGGACATCCGCCGTAAGACTCGCGATCAGTAGGTCCGCCTTCTCTTTCGCATACATCAGATGCCGGAGATGCCCTGGATGCACGATATCGAACATCCCATGGCACATGATGACCTTCTTGGCCCGGGGATACGGGCCGATCGCAGCCACAAGTTCCTCCCGTGTCTTAATCTTATAACTATACGGTTTCTTCATCTCATCCACCCTCGCTCCGCACATCCGATCAGGCAACTCAGACTCGTGTCTCACACTTCTTCGGTTCAGGTGGAAGGTAGAATTTAGCCGGGAAGGCAGCGGAGACCCGACGGTAAATCCTAAGGGCCATGGGATAGGGAAAGGCTAAAAATACACGCTGCTGAGTGCTTAGCCGAGATGGATGGATGACGGGCTTAGCGAGATGATGCCTTCCAACCCGTTGGCTGTCCTCATCGACAAAGAAAGTGACTCTTTCATCAAGGATCGAACCCAACCATGTTCCCGCAATAGCGGTGCCGAATATGCCTAATTCATGCCCGCTCGCGCAGAAAGCCGCTGTGTCGATAACTTTATCTAGCCAGCATCCCAACTGCGGCAATCCTTCAGCGTCACGACTGCCAGCAGTCTTTTTCTTACTCTCAGATAGCAAGCTGCCACCGGAGCGGAGAAGGAGAGTGACTTCCTTCTGGATCCAATCAGTGGCAAGGCACATCACCTCAAATCCAATTGCATTCGCGAGATCGGATAAGACACGTGGCGAAAAGTGCGAATAGTGATCAACAACAACCAAATCAAATGGATTTTCCAGTATGTTAGGCACCTGGATAAGCAGGTGGCCTCCAGGATTCAACAGAGTATGGAGTCGCTGGAGCACACCGCGGGGGTCAGGCAGATGCTCCAGAACGTGCACCATTGAGATAAAGTCGAAGAATCCAGGAATGCGATCCGGCTCACCAGACAAATGACCAACAACCCCAGGAATGGAAAGTACCCGATCCCGAAACCGTTCGTTTTGTTCGAAGCCCACAAGCATCCAGTCAGGGCAGAGGCTGGAAAAGGCCCGAAGCGTTGCACCCCTTCCACAGCCGAAATCTAACATTGTTCCCTTTGAGGGAACATCGACCAAAGACAGTGCTCGTTCAAGGAGTACCACAGACCTAGTTCGATGGTCAGCTTCCCGTTCACCAAACACTATCTGCTCAGTTCCTCGACTCAAGGCATAGAGATCATAGTTTGCATATACTGAAGCATTGATCTCCATAAGTGCCTGATTTGCTGGCTTCTGAAGATGGCCACAAAGTTCGCAGACGACAACCGTGACCGGACAAGGCCAAGGCCTGCAGTCCGACGTAACTGCCTGGGAGCACTCCGGTCGGTAGTAATCGGTGAGCAACGGAGAGCCGCACAGAATGCA
>SWDL01000173.1 GCA_005116795.1 Nitrospira sp.
GCTGCACGAAGGCGGAGAGCTCCCGCTCCAGATGGGCGATCCGGTCACGGACACGGCGCCGGTCTGTTTCCAGCTTCGTTTCGCCGGGTCCGCGTCCGCCGATGCCGCCGCCCAGGCGGGACATCGCCGTTCCCCCTCCAGCCAGTCGCGGCAGCAGATAGCGAAGTTGCGCCAGCTCAACCTGGAGTTTGCCCTCACGGCTGTGCGCCCGGCGCGCGAAGATGTCGAGAATCACCTGGGTCCGATCGAGAATTTTCATCTCCGTCAGATCGGTGATGGCGCGCACTTGCGCGGGGGTCAGGTCTTGGTCGAACACCAACAGATCAGCCCCCCGTTGCAAGGCCATGATCACCACTTCCTTCAGTTTGCCGCTCCCCAGCAGATACTTCGGATTGATGTCCGCCACCCGCTGGCTGACTTGGGCGAGCACCCGCAACCCTGCAGACGTGGCGAGCTCTGACAGTTCCGCCAGTCGCCCCTCCTGCTCCTGTCGGCTTCGCATGGAGGCGCTGATAAGCATCGCGGCCTCCTGCCCTCCGTTGACGGCCTGTGATCGCGTCAGCCGAGACAGCTCATCCTCCAGCCCTGCCACAAACTGTTCGCAATCCATCTCGCAGCCGTGGACGGACGACGGCGGCAGCACTTCACAGACTCGACCGGCGCCATTGGGAGGAACCAGATGGGCGATATACAGATGGTCCGGCGCTCCGGTCGCTCCAAGACCGATCGCGGCGATCAGATCCAAGCGAAGGAGAGCCAGGTCGGTCAGATCTTCCTGATTGAGGGGTTCATCATGGAGATGCGTGTGGACCAGCCGGACGCCCCGCAGGGACCGCTGTCCGAGACGGCTCTGTCCGACTGCCGTGAGATCGAGGCTGTGACCGGTGCCGACGATCACGCGATCAACCACACCCCGACGGGTAATGATCAGCCCGATCTGTCGCCGCATGTCGTGGGACAACTCGGCACAGGCTCTCGCCAGCTCGGGTGTGACGACCTGTTGGACAGGTACCCGACGCCGGTAGAGTCGCTCGAGGCCGGCCAGTTGTCCGGCCTTAAGTCCGTTCGTGTATCCGTGAACGGTTGGAATGGGTCCTCCTCGTGAAGACTCGTGGAGCGCGCGGCCGCCGTGGCCCCGGGACTTCGTCGCCCGTCAGGGAAAGATTGGCACAGGCCTCCGTATCCCAGGAACCAATCAGGCCTCGATCGTAGGCCTGCTGACCAGCCAGCGCCACCATCGCCGCGTTATCGGTACAGTATCGAAGAGGAGGCAGCACGACCTGCACCTGCTCGGTTTCGGCTCTGGCCTGCAATCTGGCCCGCAGTCGTGAGTTGGCCGAGACGCCTCCGACCACGGCAAGGGCTCGGACCCCCGACTGCCGGACCGCCGCAAACGCCTGCTCGACCAACACATCGACGATCGCTTCCTGGAAGCTCGCCGCGAGGTCTGCCATGGGTCGCGCGGCTCCGATCCGATCCAGGTTCTTGAGATAGTAGAGGAGAGACGTTTTCAGCCCACTGAAACTGAAATCCAATCCATGGCCCCGAAGCGTAGCACGGGGAAACCGGATGGCCGCGGCATGGCCCGACCTCGCCAGCCGATCGATTTCAGGTCCACCGGGATAGGGCAACCCCAGCATCTTGGCGGCCTTGTCAAAGGCTTCGCCGGCGGCGTCGTCCAACGTCCGTCCAAGCAGGCGATAGCCCTGGCCGTGGGTCGACTGATACAAGTGTGTATGTCCTCCCGAGACCACCAATACCACACAATCCTTGGGAAAATCGGGACGATCGAGCCACGCCGAGGCGATATGGGCCTCCAGATGATTGACGGGGATCAAGGGGATCCGGCGTGCATAGGCCACCCCCTTGGCAAAGCTGACCCCGACGAGCAACGCACCAGCGAGCCCCGGCCCTTGGGTCACGGCGATCGCGCCGATCTGCTCCCAAGAGAGCCCTGCCTGGGCAAGCGTGCCTGCCACAATCCCTTCGATGCTCTCAATATGCCGCCGCGCCGCAAGCTCCGGCACCACGCCGCCGAAGCGCGCATGCACGTCTGTCTGGGAGGAGATTCGGCCGGCCTGCACACGTCCCTCCCCATCCACCACCGCCGCTGCGGTCTCATCGCAGGAGGTTTCAATGCCGAGGACGGTGGGGGTCATACCTGTGCGGACCATCCTTCGCGCAAGCCCGGATTCGGGACAAGACAGAATGAGGGAGGGAGAAAACAGCACGACCCCCGAAGACCAGAGTCTCCGAGGGTCGTCGAATGACCGCTCATCACTTCCAAGAAAGACGTCCTCACACCTCCGGAGTTACACGCCGGCCATGACTTCCTGTTCGATAAAGGCCGGAAGCCCATCGCGCAGGACGACCCTGATTCGGCGGGTATCCTTGAACTTCCCGCGGATGAATTCCTCGGACAAGGGATCGCCAATGGCCTTTTGAAGCATGCGTCGCATCGGCCGCGCGCCGTACAACGGCTGATAGCCCTCTGTGAGGAGCCACAGCTTGACCTCTTCGTCGACGTCGAGCTGAACTCCCTTTTCCAAGAGACGCGCGTTGAGCTCCTTGAGGAGGATATCCACGATGCGGAGCAGGTGCTCCTTTTCCAACGGATGGAACACCACCATTTCATCGATCCGGTTCAGGAATTCTGGGCTGAAGTTGCGCCGCAATTCGGCCAATACCTCGTCTTTCACGCGACGATCGCGCTCGGATATGTCGGACTTCTGGAAGCCCAACGACACCCCCTTCTGAATCAATTTGGTCCCGAGGTTGGACGTCATGATGACCAGGGTGTTCTTGAAGTCCACCTTCCGGCCCAGACTGTCCGTGAGCACCCCATCGTCCAGGACTTGCAACAGGATGTTGAAGATGTCCGGATGCGCCTTTTCGATTTCGTCGAACAGGACGACGGAGTACGGACGTCGCCGCACCCGTTCGGTCAACTGCCCGCCTTCTTCATAGCCGACGTACCCGGGAGGCGCGCCGAAGAGTCGCGAACTCGTGAACTTCTCCTGGTACTCGGACATATCGATCCGGATCAGCGCATCCTCGGTATTGAAGAGGAACTCCGCTAGGGCCCGCGCCAGCTCGGTCTTGCCCACGCCGGTCGGCCCGAGGAAAATAAACGATCCGATCGGCTTCTTGGCCTCCTTCAGGCCCGCCCGCGACCGGCGGATGGCTCGGCAGACCGCCGAAATCGCCTCGTCCTGTCCCACCACCCGCTTATGGAGGAAATCCTCCATATGGAGCAGCTTCTGGGATTCTTCTTCTTCGAGCTTGAAGAGCGGGATCCCCGTCATCTTCGACACCACGTAGGAGATCTCTTCCTTGCCGATGACCGGTTTGTTCTTTTCCTGATTCTTCTTCCACTCGCGCTTGGATTCATCGAGCAGCTTACGGAGGCGTTCCTCTTCCTCACGGTACTTCACCGCTTCCTCAAAGTTCTGAAGGGAGATCGCCAACTCTTTCTCACGCGCCACCTTCTTCAACTCCTGTTCAAGGGCCTTCAGCTCATTCGGCAAAGCATAGGTCTGGAGCTTGGCGCGCGAACCGGTTTCATCGATCAGATCAATGGCCTTGTCCGGAAGGAACCGGTCGGTGATATAACGGTCCGCCGACTTCACCGCCTCGACGATCGCCTCTTCGGTAATCTCGACGCCATGATGCTCTTCGTACCGGTCGCGGAGGCCCTGGATGATCTTGATCGTCTCGTCGATGCTGGGCGGCTGGACATAGATCGGCTGAAACCGCCGCTTCAACGCGCCGTCTTTTTCGATATGCTTGCGGTATTCGTCGAGCGTCGTCGCTCCGATGCACTGGATCTCACCGCGGGAGAGCGCCGGCTTCAGCATGTTGGAGGCGTCGATGGACCCTTCAGCCGCCCCCGCCCCGACCAGCGTATGCAGCTCGTCGATAAAGATGATGACGTTCCCCGCCTGCACAATTTCTTTCATCACGACTTTCAGGCGTTCTTCAAACTGCCCGCGATATTTCGTTCCCGCGACCAGGGAACCGAGGTCCAGCGCGATGACCCGGCGCGACAGCAGATTGTCCGGCACTTCCGAGGCGACGATCCGTTGAGCGAGCCCTTCAACGATGGCGGTCTTTCCGACCCCGGATTCCCCGATGAGCACGGGATTGTTCTTGGTCCGGCGGCTCAGGATCTGCAGCACACGCTCGATTTCGTCGAAACGCCCGATGACCGGATCCAGTTGGCCCTCTTGGGCCATCTGGGTCAGATCACGCCCGAATTCGTCGAGCGCCGGAGTATTGCTCTTCCGGTCGCGTTCGCGCGGCGCGGACTTTCTCAGGAACGTCACCGTCAGCTGCCGGGCGGTCAGGAGGTTGGCGCCGAGACTCCGGAGAATCTTTCCGCCGATCCCTTCCTCTTCCCGCAACAGGCCGAGCAACAGGTGTTCGCTGCCGATATGGTTATGCCCCAGCAACCGGGCTTCTTCGACCGCATACTCAATGACTTTCTTCACACGCGGGCTGAAGGGAATTTCCCCGAACGTCATCGTAGTTCCGCCACCGGGCAGGTTCCGCTCGATTTCCAAACGGATCTGCTCAGAGGACAGCCCCATTTTCTTGATAATCATCAGGGCAATCCCGTCGGACTCACGGAGGATGGCCAAGGCGAGGTGCTCCGTTCCCAGATAGTCGTTCTGGTGGCGCTCGGCCTCTTCTCGAGCCAAGATG
>SWDL01000174.1 GCA_005116795.1 Nitrospira sp.
CTTCCCGTTGCACCGAGAAATCTCCTCGCGCGCCGCCAGGAACGATTGGGCTTTCCGGTAGGGACGATCGGAGGTGATGGCGTCCAGGGTATCGACCACCGCGAAGAGCCGCGCGCCGAAGGGAATGCCGTCCCCCGTCAATCCGCGCGGGTAGCCGCCCCCGTCGAAGCGTTCATGATGCGAGAGGATGATCTTCGAGGCCTCGCGCAGGAACTCCACTTGCGAGGCCAGCCGATACCCGAGATCGCAGTGGGTTTTCATAATATCCCATTCCTCGGGCGTGAGCTTCTGGGTATTGAGGAGAATGCGGTCCGGAATCCCGATCTTGCCGATGTCATGGAGGTAGACGCCACGCTCCAGGGTGGTGAGGGCGCCGTCCCCCATCTTCAGCACGCGGCCGAGCGTGAGGGCGTAGCCGGCGACCCGTTCCGAATGGGCGTGCGTTTCGATATCCCGCGTGTCCAGGGCGGCGCCCAAGGCCTGGAGAGTTTCCCGGTAGGTCTGCTCGAGTTGTCGGATGACGTCCTTGAGTTGCCGGCTCCGCTGGTCGACCTGCGCTTCGAGCAGGGCCTGATAGGCCTGTCCGCCCAGGATCAACTGGCGTTTCAGCAATCCGCGTGACACGCTCTGCTGCAGCGTCTCCGCGGTGAACGGCTTGATCACATAGTCGTCCGCGCCGCTCCGGATGGCTTCGACCGACAAGTCCAGTTCCCGCGAGCCCGTGATGACGATGACGACCACGGTGGGATCGAGACGACGGGCCTCCGCCAGGAGATCGAGCCCGCTGGCGCCCTGCAGATTGATGTCGACGATCAGCACGTCCACCCGGCCGTCGCGAAGGACGGTGAGTGCTCGGTCGCGGGTCGCGGCAGTGAGGAGGGTGGCGCCGGTGTCCTCAAGCGCGTCCGTAGTGAACGCCAGCACGCCCGGTTCGTCATCCACGATGAGGAGGGTGGCGCCGGTCGAGACCACATCCGTCAGCACGCCCTGGGCGAAGCTGTGTTGGATGAGCGCCCGCGTCGAGGCGGTGATCGTCAGGATGTCAGGGCTCGCCTGGGGGGCGCCGGTGAGGCTTGGGGCGCCGCCCCCCTTGGCCAGCGCCACCAGATCCTCGCAGCGCTGGGCCCGCCCGCAGGCGCGCCGGATGTCGAGCCGTAACGGCTCGGCCAGAGGCTCTGATTGATTCAGTTGCTCGACCGCCGCGTGGATATGGCTGATCATGCCTTCAATCCGGGCCGGAAGGGCCTCCGGCAGCCACAGGACAAACTCGTCGTCCGCATAGCGCCCCGCCAATTCACCTGATCCCAACGTGGTGGTAATGATTCGACCGATGAGGGTCACGGCCCGGTCACAGGAGTGTTGCCCCTGCCGCTTTCGGAGGGTCCGGTATCCAGGGAGGGTGAGGACGACGACGGCCCGAACAGACTCGGTACCCGCCTCGGCTTCCCGCTCCGCCGCGACCGCCCGCGTGAGCGACTCCCGGACGAGCAGTCCGGAGACGGGGTCCTGTTGGGGGAAGTCGACGGAGGCGAGCGGAGTGAACGGCATGGCGTGGGAGTCCTTTTCGATCTGGTTCCTTGTGGGCGGTCTCGGTGCGCCGAACGTCGCAAGGAGACAGCACGCTATCGGTCTTACCGTGGCCCATCTTGAGAAGCGTCAAATGTGAAGCGTGAAACGTGGAGCGTCGTTCGTCTCCGGATTCAGACGCTTCACGCTTCACGTGGTGTGCTTCACGTTTCCCGAGCGACGTCCCACCGAATGGGGAGCCGGCGCGATCCCTCATGCCGAGATGGGTAAACTCTGCCGAGTCATCCGGCAAAATCGGAAGGGACAAGAGGCGCGGCTTGGCTGATTGGCTCGGCGTTGCGTCCGGTTGTCCTTCAATGTCCATTCTTTTTGCCGTCTTCTCACTCAGGAGCCGCCGTTCGCTCGTGGCACATCGGTTGCTTGCTCTTTAGCCCGATCGACCGGTTATGGAGGAGCGAGGATCTATGAATCGCGGCATCTATCCAATCCTGTCAGGCGCCCTGGCCCAGGAACAACGGCTCCAGGTCACTGCCAACAACTTGGCGAATGTCAATACGGCCGGATTCAAGCGGGACGAACCCCTGTTCCGGTCCGTCATGACCAGAGTGGCTCCCATGTTCCCCCTGTCCGCGCAGAACGATGCCGTGGTGCAGCCCGTGTTCAATGCCGGTCGGCGGGCTTCTGAGCGGATCTTTGTGGCGCCCCAGGGCCTGGACACGATTTTTGAGACCGGGCGGCTTCGCTCGACCGGCAATCCGTTCGATCTGGCGATTCAGGGGCCGGGGTTCTTCGAGGTGAAGACGTCACAGGGGCTGCGATATACCCGCAACGGCATTTTTCATCTGGATGCCAAGCGACGACTGGTGAGTGAAACCGGAGCGCCGGTCATGGGCACGAGCGGGGGGAAGAAGCGGCCGACCGAGCTGAAGATGCCGGAAGGGGATGTCACCATTTCTCCCAACGGGACGATCCAAATCAACGGCGACGAATTCGGATCGATTCGTGTGGTCGAATTCGGGGACAAGAACAAACCGGTAAAAGCCGGGGACGGGCTCTATACGGGCCAATACCCCAAGCCGGCCAAAGAGGCCATGTTAATGCAGGGGCACATCGAAGAGTCGGCGGTCAATACGATTACCGAAATGGTGAAGATGATTCAGGTCATGCGCGCCTATGAAACGGCGTCCAAGCTCATCCAGACGCTCG
>SWDL01000175.1 GCA_005116795.1 Nitrospira sp.
GATCAATCTTGGTTGAGCCGGAACAGTGAAAAGCTTCAGGCTTTCAAAGAGTTCCTATACCCCAGTTACCATGACGAGACGGTCGCCATCTTTCGTCTCGCCCCCCCCTACCAGGGATGCACCCCAGAGTCCCTGGGGCCAACAACTCCAAGAGGCCCGTAATATGCCTGCCCCGTGAGAAATTGACTTCTTTGAGGAAACCACATAAGTTGACTTCGCTGTTTTCCACTCGTTCCACAGCTTGAACCTTTCCGTTCGCTTGAACGACATACCGGTGAAAGTGGACAAAGTTCGGCGCCCACGCGGGGCATCACAGGGCACACGAAGAACTGGATACCATGTCTCGAATAGCCCGGCACCTGACTCTGTTGCGAGCCCTGGCCCTCATCGCCTTTGTCGTCAGCGGATTTGCCTGTGCGGTTTCTCAAGACTCGGATACGGGCAAAGAAGGCGGATCGAGGATGGATCGCGCCGCCTTTGTTGCCGAGCTGAAAAAGGCCGGTCATGTGGTCGAGTCGAAGGGACCCGTTGTGCAGCCGTTCATGTCGATCCAAGGTCTGTTCTTGGGCATCGATGGCAACGACGTCCAGACATTCGAGTATGCCAGCGAAACGGCGGCGAAGACCGAGGCGGGCAAGATCGCTCCAGATGGCTCAACGGTCGGGGACACCAGAATCGCGTGGGTGGAGCCACCCCATTTCTTCAGGAAAGAGAAGCTCCTCGTCCTCTACGTGGGGGTCGATCGGAAAGTGAGAGAATCCCTCGAATTCATGCTCGGTCCCCAAATTGCGGGCGAGTAGAATGGGGTGTTCACGAAAGGGGGTGAGGAAGGTATGTCTGACTAAGATAGCGGCGTTTTCAGTCTCGCTTGAGAGAGGATCTTGCTGAACGAGACGTTCTCTGCGGTGCAGACAAAGGAGGCCACGCTATGAAACCAGGAATCAAAACGATTGTCTTAGCCGTGATCGTGCTAGGCCTGTGCTTGGTCAACATTCAGGCCATACAGGCGCATAACTGGGGAAGCTGGCACTGGGACAAGAGCACGATCAAGATGTGGGTGTGGGGAAGCCATCAGACTCAGGCCAAAGCGTCCATCGTCGATTGGGATTCCCATACCGATCTGAGCCTCCCGCTCGCCGGCTCTCACACCGATGTGAGTGTGTTTGGAGAGAACGCCGGCGCCACCGGTTGGGCCGGCCTGGCTTCGATCAAGAACTATGAATTCGACTGGTGGCACAAATGGTGCTACTGCAGGGTGACCCATGCCCATGCGACCTACAACTCCTACTACGGCTATTCTTCGGCGAGCTCGCAGGGCGTCTTCTGCCAGGAAGTCGGGCATACCTTCGGGCTGGACCACAGCGCGACAGGTGACTGTATGGCGAAGGGGTACTACACCCCCAGCAGTAATTTTACGTCACCCCACAATTGGTCGGATATTAACGCTAAATACTGACCGAGCGCGTGGACGCTGTTCGCTGCAGGCCACGGCGAAGAAGGAGGGACCGGACCATGAATAACCAGCAACTTAATCGAATCCTCTCATCGGCGATCGCCGTCCTGGGCCTCGCATTCTTGGCCCAGATCGCGATCAATACCTATCTGTATGCGCCGCCGCGCGTCACGGCGGCCTGGGCCTATGATCCTCGAGACATCGCGGAAGCCAAGGGCTTAGCCAAAGAAATCGTCGAAGCGCAGGTGGTCAAGGTGGAACGGGGCGACGATATCGTCATTAACGCCCCGGGCGAACCCGGCGGAGTGGAACGAATTGCGGTGGAAGTCGTGACTCTCAAAACCATAGGAAGGATGAAAGGAGAGCAGGCTCAGGAGGTTCGGGTATTCCATACGCTCGGCATGCCAGCGGGGTTTGAAGCTCCTCCGAATATGAAAGGGGCACCTCCCAAACCCAAAGATGGGATCGATCCCCCGGCACGGATATTTCCAACCGTCGCCAACACGGTCAATATTCACGATGACCCCCTGTATCAACCAGGCGAGCGCTATCTGATGTTCCTTCGGGAAGGTCCGCCGGTAAAAATAAAGGGACGGTCCGTGGCCACTCACTCCCTCCTCTCCCCCACCACGCGCCTGCTGATTCGACCGGACAACAAAGTCGAGCCTATGTCCCAGGGCGGAGTGGGGTTCCTTCTCAGAGGACAGAACGTCGAGCAGTTGCGCAAGACGATCGCTGAAACGCCAGAGCGAGGACCGGTCCCAGGCAAGCTTCCAGATCAGCTCGTCCTCCCGCCTGGGCCGGCCGGGATCACGTCGCGAGGCATCGACAAAGAGGTCGGTGCGGACCCCAGTGCCACAGAGGAGATCGAGGTTCCGACAGAAGGGAAACCGCCCAAATAGGAGAGGTCAGGCGTGAATCCTGGGCTCCAGGCCTCCGGCCTGAACAAGGCCGGAGACCTGGACTGCCGGGGTGCCTTCCGAGATCCCTCCCACGATCGCTGTGAACGCAATCCACCGCGCGCAAGACAGGCTGCATGCGTTTATCCGTCCTGATCCCCGTCCATAACGAGCGGCAGACTCTCGACACGATCGTGGAGCGCGTGATGAAGGTCGCCAAGCCCTATGAAATCATCGTCGTGGACGATGGATCGTCGGATGGAAGCCGCCGCATTGCGGAGCAATTACAGAAAAAGTATCCGGAGTCGCTTCGCGCCATCGCCCATCCTCACAACATGGGGAAAGGCGCGGCGCTCAGAACTGCGCTGGCACAAGCCACCGGCGATGTCGTGATGATGCAGGATGCCGACCTCGAATATCACCCGGAAGATTATCCCTCCGCGCTCCGGCTCATCGAGCAGGGACACGCAGACGCGGTCTATGGTTCCCGGTTCTTGGGCCCCCATCGCGCGCTCCTCTTCTGGCATTACCTGGGTAACCGATTTCTGACATTCCTCTGCAATCTCCTGACGTCCGGCATTCTGACGGACATGGAAACCGGGTTTAAGATGCTG
>SWDL01000176.1 GCA_005116795.1 Nitrospira sp.
GGACATCAACCTCGCCCGTCAACTGGTGCTCGAACGGCTGATTGAAGTGAAGGACTTACTGCCGCCCGGAGCCGACCCGATGCTGGTTCCCAACAGCACCGGGCTCGGAGAGGTCTTCCAGTACTACCTCGCGGACTCGTCCGGCCCCGACTCGGACCCGGCGGGAAGCGAACGGGCGTTGATCGAGCAGCGCACGATTCAGGATTGGCTCATCAGGCCGTTGCTCAAGGGCACGCCGGAAGTCATCGACGTCAATTCGATGGGCGGATACGTCAAACAGTATCAGGTGCTGGTCGAGCCCGACCTGCTGCGCAAATACAACCTCAGCCTCCACGACGTTTTCGAGGCGGTGGCCAACAACAACGCGAATGCCGCCGGCAATATCCTGGAAAAACACGCCGAGAAATACATCGTGAGAGGCGTCGGCCTCATCCGCACCCTGCAAGACATCGAACGGATCGTCGTGAAGGCGGTCGGGGGGACTCCGGTGTTCGTCGGCGACGTCGCGCAGGTGCGGGTCGGACATGCCGTCCGGCACGGCGCCGTCGTCATGAACGGAGAACGGGAAGTGGTCAGCGGCATCGTGCTGATGTTGCGGGGCGGCAACGCGCGCGACGTGGTCCAGGGCATCAAGGCGAAGATCGACGACATTCATGCCAGACACCTGCTGCCCGGCGGGCTGCGCATTGTTCCATTCTACGACCGGATCGAGCTGATCACCGCCGCGTTGAGCACGGTCTATGCCTCGCTCGCTGAAGGGGTGGTCTTGGTGGTCGTCGTGCTGTTTCTCTTCTTGGGCAACGTCCGGACCGCGCTGATCGTCGTCGGCACTTTGATCCTGGCGCCGCTGGCCACCTTCATCATCATGGCCCAAGTGGGCCTGACCGCCAACCTCATGTCGCTGGGCGGACTCGCCATCGCCATCGGCATGATCGTGGACGGCTCCGTGGTCGTGGTCGAAAACGTCTATCGCCACCTCTCTTCCGATCAGTCGGAGTCTCTGCCCCGGGGAGACATGATCATCAGGGCGTCTCAAGAGGTCGGGCGACCGGTCGTCTTTGGAATCCTGATCATCATCCTTGTCTTTCTCCCCGTGCTGTCTCTCCACGGCATGGAAGGGAAAATGTTCAAACCGCTCGCGTACACCATCATGATCGCGCTCTGTGTCTCGCTCGTCCTGTCGCTGACGCTGTCTCCGGTCCTCTGCGCCATGATGTTGACCAGGGGAAGCGAGCGCGACCCCTGGATCGTCCGCGGAGCCAAGCGGCTCTATGCGCCGACACTCCGTTGGGCGTTGACGAACGGGACGGTCGTCCTGAGCATCGCCGTCGGATTACTGCTCTGCAGCCTGGCGCTGTTTCCTTTTCTGGGAAGCGAGTTCATCCCGATCTTGAACGAAGGGGTGGTCGCTCCCCAGACCATCCGGCTGCCCAGCGTGTCGCTGGAGGCGTCCATCGCCATCGAGAAGGACATGCAACGGGCGATCATGGAATTTCCGGAGGTGGAGTCCGTCGTCTCGAAGATCGGGCGCACCGAGCTGGGCAACGACCCGCAGGAGCCGAACGAGAGCGATCCCGTGGTGCACCTTCGACCGCACGATCAGTGGAAGACCGCGCGCACCATGCCGGAGTTGATGCAGCGTTTCCGCGAGCGCTTGACGAGGGTGCCGGGCGCCACGTTCCTCATCAGCCAGCCGATTCAGCAACGGGTCGACGAACTGATTTCGGGGGTGCGGACGGAAGCGACGGCCAAGCTCTTCGGCGAGGACCTCGAGATGTTGCGGCGCAAAGCCGACGAGATCGCACGCGTCCTGGAGCAGGTGCGAGGGGTGCGGGACATCAAGGTGGAGCAACTGTATGGGCAGCCGTATCTCACCATCACCATCGACCGAGAGAAGATCGCTCGGCACGGCATCAACGTCGCGGATGTCCGGGAGATCATCGCAACGGCGATCGGCGGCGGCACGGCCACCCGCGTGTTCGAAGGCCAGCAGTGGTTCAATTTGGTCGTGCGGTTCCCGGAACAGCACCGAAACAGCATCGAGACTATCGCCAATATCCTCCTGACCGACGCGTCGGGCGCACTGATTCCTCTGGCGGACCTCGGCACCGTGCAACTGGAAGAGGGGCCGGGACGCATCAGTCGCGAACAGCTCCAGCGCTACGTCTCGATCGGATTCAACACGCTGGGACGCGACATCGGCAGTCTCGTGTCGGAGGCGCAACAACGCATCGCGACGCAGGTCGCGCTCCCGCCCGGCTACATGGTGAAATGGGGCGGTTCGTTCGAAAACATGGAGCGGGCGATGAACCGGCTCCGGGTCATCGTGCCCATGACCATCGGGCTGATCTTTCTGCTGCTCTACTCATCCTTCAATTCTTTGCGTCAAGCCGCGCTCATCATCTTGAATCTCCCCTTCGCGCTGATCGGAGGCATCGTGGCCCTCTGGGTGTCGGGTGAATACCTCAGCGTGCCGGCCTCCGTGGGATTCATCAATCTCTTCGGCGTGGCCGTCCTGAACGGCATCGTGCTGGTCTCCTATATGAACACCTTGCGGCAGGAGGGTCGCACGCTGGATGAGGCGGTGGTCTCCGGGGCGTTGTTGCGACTGCGTCCGGTTCTGATGACCGCCCTGGTCGCGCTCCTGGGGCTGGTCCCGCTGGCCTTCGCCCGAGGCATCGGCTCCGAGGTGCAGCGCCCCTTGGCCATCGTGGTGATCGGGGGACTGGTGACTTCGACCCTGCTCACCATGATCTTCTTGCCGGTCCTCTATCGCTTGGTCGAGGGACGCGTGTCGCAAGACACCGGAGTCCGAGGGGGCCGTGGGCCGTCTGAGGCAGAAGACGCGCCTCCCCGGGCGACGCGCCTCCCCGATTGACGCGCTGCCTGAGGGTTCACGACAATTTCGCGATCCGACGGACCAGCGCCCGTTCGTCGGTCTCGGTGTTCACTTCGCCGTTGAGGCGGGCATCCAACAGACCGGCGAGGATCTTCTTGAATTGAGGACCCGGCTTCAGCCCCATGGCCTTCAGGTCGTCGCCGGTCAGAATCGGTCTGACATGTTGGTGGACCGTGAGGAACGCGGACACGTGGCGCTTGACCACGTCCGATTGGGATTTGGCCATGAGCAGCAACAGGGTTTCGACCGACAGTGGAGACAGCAAGCGATAGGTCTCCGCGGGAGTGGGCGGGGGCTGTTTCGTCAGTCGGCGCAGGACGAGGTTCGACGAGACGTGCCCGGCTCGAACGGCCTCGGCATGGCGTTCCGCGATCGCCAGCCGCGTGACGGTCTCGCCCATCGCCTTCGCCGGGAGCCCATCAATAAGGGCCATGATATAAACCAGCCAGGGCTCCACCGGCCGATCGAGAAAGAGCAGCCGGTACCACTTCAACGCATCCTCGATGCCTTTGATCATCCCGGCCAAGCGGTCCGATTGTTTCACCGCCGAATGGATGAACCGCAAGAGATCCAACTCGGCCAGGCGAGCCACCGTACGGCTGGGCTCTTCTTCAGAAAAGAGGAGCATCAGTTCATTCAACAGCCGGGCGCCCGACAAGCGCCGGAAGAGTTCCATCTTCACGGCCCCCTTGATGAGCGCGAGCGTTTCCTTCCCCAACCGGAATCCGAACCGCTGCTCGAATCGAATCGCCCGAAAGATCCGGGTGGGATCTTCGACAAAGCTCAAGCTGTGGAGCACGCGGATCGTCTTCTCCTTCAGATCCCGCTGCCCGCCGAAGAAGTCCACCAACTCGCCGAATCGTGACTCGTTCAGCGCGACCGCCATCGTATTGATCGTGAAATCGCGACGGTAGAGGTCTTTCTTGATGGAGCTTTGCTCGACCGTCGGCAAGGCCGTCGGGTACTCGTAGTATTCGGTTCGCGCGGTGGCGACATCCAGCCGCAACCCGTCGGGCACGATCACCACGGCGGTGCCGAATCGTTCGTGCTCCTTCACCTGCCCTTGCACATGGCCCGCCAACGCGTGGGCGAAGGCAATGCCATCGCCTTCGATGACGAGATCGAGATCCAGGTTCTTCGCGCCGAGCAGAAGATCACGGACAAAGCCCCCCACCACATAGGCCGACAGGCCGAGTTCATCCGCCAGGCGGCCCGCCACTTCCAGGAGGATAAAGGCGCGGGCCGGCAATTGACTCAGCATCGTGCCCCGGAGATTCCGCCGATGGTGCGCGGCCGCCGGCCACTCCCCCTTGGCCCGGACGCGCGCGGCCGCAAGCACATCATCGTGCAAGGTCCGCAATACATCGGTTCGAGTGATGACCCCCACCACCTTCAATCCGCCCAGGATCGGCACGAAGCGCTGATTCCGCTCGATCATGTGCTCTTCCACGTCCCGGAAGGGCGTGTCCGGCTCCGCATGATAGAGATCCGTCAACATGTAGTCCCGAACCGGCGCGTTGCCCAACTGATGAAACAGCGCTTTCTGAACAATCTCCCTCGTGATCACCCCCACATACCGTTGCTGATCATCCACAATCGGCAGCGCGTTCACGCCGTAGGTGGTCAGGCTGCGCTCGACCTCCGTGATCATCGCCTCGACCCCGATCGCTTTCACGGGCTTGGTCATGATCTCCGCAGCCAGCAGGGTCGGCCGGCGCCGCTCCGTCAGCCACTGGGTCACCCGTTCCCGCACCTCGACGATCGACGTGCCTTTGATGGCGGCCGACGCCGCCACGGCATGCCCGCCTCCGCCGAATTCCCGCATGAGGGCCCCCATGTCGAACTCCGGACGACGGCTTCGCCCGATGATCTCCACCTTGTCATCCATGGTCATGGCCGCCACGACCACATCGAGGCCTTCCATCTCCGCCAACTTGTGCACGACCTCCGCCAGATCGCCTCTGTATCGATCGTACCCGCTTGACGCGATGAGGATTTTCCGGCCATCCACGTAACAGACATCGGCGGACTGGATCAAATCATTCAGCAGCGCGACCTGATCGGGATCCAGCGGATGACGCAAGGTATCGGTGACGACCCGGAGATCGGCGCCGGCCTGCAGCACATGGGCCGCGGCCTGGAGATCGCGGGGCGTGGTGGAACAGTAGGCCAGCGAGCCGGTCTCCTCGTACAGACCCAAGGCCAAGATCGTGGCCTCCAGGGGAGTCAGGGCAAGGCCCTGCGCCTGCAACCGCTCCACCAGAATGGTCGTCGTCGCCCCCACTGGCTCCACGGCGTACACATCCGGCCGAAGACGGACCGGAATCTCCCCTGGAGAGGCCGCCGACATCACCGGATGGTGGTCATAGATATGGAGCGCGAGCCCGGGCCGGGTCCAGAGATCCGCCAAGGTCCCGAGTCGCTCCGGCTCTTGGACATCGACGAGAATCAGTCGCGTCACCGCGGCATGCGGCAAGTCTTTCTGCGCCATCAGCCCGAGATCATGGACGGCCAGAAAGCTCCGCACCGCGTCCTGCGCCCCGCCCGAGAACATCAGCGCGGCGCCGGGATAGAGTTTTCTGGCGGCCACCATCGAGGCCAGCCCGTCGAAATCCGCGTTCACATGGGTGGTAATGAGATCCACGGGCGCATTGTAGCAAGTTGTGCTCCACCCGTTCACCCGCATTATTCATGATGTGCCTATCGGGCTGACTCCGAGCCATCCAATATATTTCCCTTCGTGTCCGCAAAGGAGTGGCGAAGGGTGTGACCGCTTGCTGGTTTGGAGATCCCGGCTTTGAGTCGTGCTTCCTTGAAGGCCCGCTGGAGGACAGATTCCTGACATTCATCAAATCGCCGGATCGACAGGTTCCTCCCAACAGCCAGCCCCCTACTGCCAGCCCGTGGGCTGATAGCCCTTCTCCTTGAGACATTGATTCACATAGTTCTTGTAGGCCTGACTGGGATTCGAATTGGACCTGAACAGGCCGCGGAGAAAACCCACCGTGGCCCCACTGGCCGCGCCGATCTTCGCCCCTCGGCCTGGGCGCCCGACGACCGTGCCTCCGACCGCGCCACTGGCCGCGCCAATCGCTCCGCCCGCCACCGTGCTCTTCGCCACCTGCGCCGTTTTTCCGCCCTCGGGACCGGCGCCCCCCTCTTCGGCCATGTGCTCACAGGCCTTCACGTCCTCTTCCGCAGCCGCCTCGCCCACGGTGCGATAGTGGTCGTTTGGATACAGGATCGGTCTCGGCGTCGAACAGGCGCCGAGCATCAGGAGTATGAGCACCGGCAGATATCGCATCGTGTTCTCTCCATGGTCCGTCTTCTCACGAACTGAACCGGCCTTCCAACTTCGCAAGCCCCCGCATAGAGAATCGGATCTTTCATTGCCTTCGACGCCGGCCTCTTGATCTTGAACATGTGCAAGTGCAGGCTGAGGTTAAGGTTCAGGTGAAGGTGAAGCCATCTTCCTCCCTTCTGGGCCATACGGCGGCAAGGTCATCAACCGCGCGTCATCCACCGGCCCCCCGACCGTGAAATGATAGAGCGACTGAAACGAGCGATCGGCGATCCCCAGGATCTGGTGTACCGGATCATCGAAGAAGCAGCCGATGCCTGTCCCACGCACCCCGGCTGCTTCGGCTTCGAGATACAGGACTTGCCCGATGAGGCCCGTTTCCCAGAAAAGCCGGCGATACCACCAGGGGCCTTTCTCGCGAACGGTGGATTCAAACTCGGCGATCATGCCGAGCGAGAAGGCGCCGTCCGCCGCGATCTCTTGATGACAGCTCACCTGAGCAGCCACCCGCTTAGCATCGCCCTCTGCCAGACGATAGAGCGGCAACTCGAATGGGCAGTCGGACGGCCGCACCCAGTCGAACTCCCGCCGGCAGGCCTGGCGCAACACCGGCTCACGCATCGCATCCCGCACCAGCAGATAGAGCCCCGGCGTCAGCCCCGCCACGCGATGGACGAACAATCCCAGGTGCACCTGCGCCTCCCACGGAAGCGCATCCCATGGCACCGGGCGCTCTGAGACCGCTCGGTCACAACGGGGCATCGTACGACTCAGTATGCGATAGAAGGCCTCACCTGAGAGCGCGGTCTTCCCGTCCAGCGCCACCGCACTGCGTCGTTGGTGAATGACCTGCCCGGCAGTGGGAGCGGTCATCGGCCCCTGGTCAGGGGTCCGTGGAACGGGGTGCGGTAACGGAGACACGACCATCATCCCCTGCACGGATTCCGATCTCCACGAGGCCGCGGCCACCTCATCGATGATCTCCCACGGAATCGGGCTTTCGCGGCTCAACCGATTGGCCTGCCCGGACCAGCTTGCGTCAACGAATCGGCGCGCCGCCTGTGATTCGAACGCCAACGGCAGGTGAGCGCCTTGAGTCGGAGCACGCCGTTCGTCCGTTTCCGTTGACCAGATCAGCGCCACACAATCCGGATGTTCCCGTTCGGCGTCGACGTAGTCCCCGACACGATCGATCCCGACTAGATGGGCCATCGTGTCGTCATCCGTTCCGTCCAGGAGCGCCAGATTCCAGCCCAGCGTGGCCGCCGAAATCCGCATCGTGCCGATCGCATGCCCGACGTCGTGCTGGCAATAGCGAAAGGCCCGCTCGCCGTATTTCCAGGCCTCTCGCCAATGGATCGAGGTCAACCCCACCAAGAACGCGCCCGGAGGGTAGGCCTGCATCATGTCCCTGTAGCGAACCGGATCGCCGACCATCCGACGCTCCAGCGCATGCTCTTTGGCTGCGTAGTGATACACCCCAGGCGCCTCGGATAATCCGGGCACAGCACCCATCACGAGATAGCCCTCAGTGGGATGGAGATTGCCGCTGGACGGATTGCTGCGCAAGGCCCATCGGTTGCCGCCATATTCTTTCCACGCCGTGAGGCTCAACGCATATTCAAAGAATCGCGACAGGGAGGCTCGGGTGAGGGACTGAGGAGGGATCAGACCTCGCCCATAGAGCCTGTCATAGGCGGGGGATCGCGGGTCCGCCTCTGCACTCAACAGCGGCAGGGAGATGACAGCGGCGCCCTGGTAGCGTCGAAAGGGATCGGGCTGGTTGGCCCAATCCATGTATCCGAGCGCCCGGGCATAGCGATCGAACCGGTGCTTGGTCTCTTCGTGGTAGTGGAAGACCCGGGCGAGCCGGTCCTCACGCGAGGCGTTCGCTGCATGAAGTTGCTGCGCCGTATCCGGTGAAGCCATAGGAGAGGAGGTCAGTCTACCGGGGCGATCCCTCACTTGTAAACCGCGGTTGACCCGCGCAGGAGGCCCCACGTAGAGTCACCCAACGGAGTCCACGACGAATGAATTTCGATCCTGCATTGGCCGCTCGAGAAGCTCTGGCGCGGGCGCTCAGTTCCGGCGAGCTCGAGTCTGATACCGACGCGGCTGAAGAAGCCGATGAGACGTTCTCGTCCTCGGCCGACCAGGAAGCCTCTGCCGCCTACCGCTGTCTCCATGACATCGGCAGCCGGCGCCCGCAGGCCATCGAATTCTGCGAGTACTTGATCTACATCACCTGGCAGCAAGTCACGGAGGTCACCGTCGCCCGCTACTTCCACATGGGGTCGGATCTCTGTGACCACTATCTGGCGCTGACTCGGAACGGCGTCGCACCCGCGACCCCGCAGAGCCTGGAACAGGTCATGGCCTTGCGCGAGTCCTACCGGGCGGGATTGGGATTGGATGAGGACGATGAGGATGACTACCGCGCGGACACGGTGAAGGGCGGTGACTAACGCTCGCGGCGCCGCCCGTGCCGGACCATCTGCGAACCGGCTGCCGCTTGGGCAAGCTGATCGGCCCGTTCATTTTCAGGATGGCCGTCATGGCCACGCACCCATCGCCAGGAGACCTGGTGGAGGGCCGCCAGCCGATCGAGATCCTTCCAGAGATCCAGATTGGCTTTGCGCTTCCAACCCTCGGTCATCGTCTTGATCAGCAGTTGCGAATCCGAGTAAATCACAACCTGCCGAGGTTGGGCCGGGAGCGACTTCAGCGCCTCAATCGCCGCGGTCAGTTCCATGCGATTGTTGGTGGTGTCCGGCTCCCCTCCCGAATCTTCCGACGTGCCATGCCGATCCTGCTTCAGGTAGGCCCAGCCGCCCGGCCCCGGATTGCCCAAACAGCTCCCGTCCGTATAGAAGGTGATGCGATTCATGGGGTCGCGATCGACGACCGGGTGGGCCTTCGTGGTCTTGGCCGGTCGTCGGACGACATAGGCCTGCGCCGGTCCTGGCGCGTCGGCTTTCACCGCCAGCACAGCCCCATCCGGCAGGTCGAGTATGGGCAGATAGATCTGCCCGTCGACGTCGAAGGGTTCGTTGGATGGCTGGCCTGGCTTCCCGTCGTCGGTCATGAGGGAGATACCCTTGCGGCCCCAACCTACCAGGGTCCGGCGATTGACACAAGCGGCCCGATCGGATTTCATGGGCCAGCAGGCTGTTCATCGCCGGAGATCGACATGGCCGGAGACGCCGCACATCGGGGACGAATCTTTCTTCATCGAGGCGATCTGACCCAGGCTCGCCAGTGCTA
Organism: Nitrospira sp.; assembly: GCA_005116795.1. Classification (GTDB taxonomy): domain Bacteria; phylum Nitrospirota; class Nitrospiria; order Nitrospirales; family Nitrospiraceae; genus RSF151. Next base: position 9,465 of record SWDL01000176.1, read on the forward strand.
CGAAACGGCCGTGTCCGAAGATCGCGCAAGGGGCGACGACCGCGCCCTCTCGGATTCGTTGGGCAATCTCGGTAATGTCTGCGCCATGCTCGGCGAGGTCGAGACCGCCGAAGGTTGCTACCGGGAAGCCTTGGACCTACAGCGACAACGAGAAGACCGGACCGCCATCGGGCAGACGCTGACGAACCTTGGGAACTTACACGCCGATTCCGGCCGCCACGAACGGGCACGGTCCTATTACCTGGAAGCCTGCGACCTCCTCGAAGCCACACAGGACCAGCGGGCGCTCGGCATCCTCTACTCGAATCTGGCGCTACAAGACAGCGCCCTGGGT
>SWDL01000177.1 GCA_005116795.1 Nitrospira sp.
GCCTTGCGCCGCGCCGGCACCAAATCCTTGGGCGCCAACGAGATCCGGCCCTTGAATTGCGTCACGCCGATCTTCCGAATCGTCCCGCGCCCCGTCTTGTAGCGCGGGGCATTGCTCAGGGGATCGGAAATGTTGGCCGTAATGGCCTGTGACGGCGCCCCCGGCCACATGAAGTACTGGAAGGCCACGCCGGGCTTCACCAGCACCGCCTCTTGGTCGTACACGATGGCCATCGCCGAGACCGACCCCTTGGTCGGCCTGAGATAGCCCTTCCGCAGCAGCGTGGACGCCAGCATGTCGTCGTCGTCCGGCGCATACCAGCCGGCCACCTGCACCCAGACCAGATCGTTCTCGATCGCCACGAGATCCCCAGTTTCGATCCCGCGCGGCTTCGCGTCGTCGGGGTGCAGCTCGACGAAGTTCATCGGATAGCGCTGCATGACCACCGGCACCCGGCTGTCGTCGTAGAGCGACTGCCACATCTCGTTCACCCGCCCGTTCGTGATCCAGAGCTCGCCCTTCTCTTTGCGGGGGGCGACCAGGTCATGATAGTCCTTGTAAATGCGCCAGTCGGTGACGCGGAGCATCCCCTTGCCGGTCGTCGACGTGAACATCGTGAAGTTCTTGTGCAAGGTCGTAATCCCCGGCGTCCGATAGAAATCATTGAGCTTGGTCGAATCATGGAGCCGCTTGGTCTCCAGGAGTTTGCCGTCGACCAGGAGCAGCGGCGTCTGCAACCCGTTGGCGCCTTTTTCCCGCAGCACCGCGTAGGGCGTGGTCTTGTTCATCGCGGCATAGGTGAGCAAGGGCGCGTAGTCCTGCGACCCGTTGCGGGTGAACCGCGCCGCTTCCTTGAACACATCCTCCGCCGTGTTCCAGTTCCAGCCGTCGAAGCCCATCTTCTTGGCGACTTCCTTGTGCATCCACCAATCGGGCTTCGCCTGGCCGGGCGGGTCCGTGATCTTCTCGTAAATCTTCAGCACCCGCTCGCCGTTGTTCCGCGCGAAGTCGTCTTCGCCCCACTGCGCCGACGGCAACACGAAGTCGGCATACTGCGTCCCGAGGAGCCGGAGATAGGGATCCGCATGGACCACCACCAGATGGCCGGCATCCACCCGCTCGATCAGCGTTTGGATGACATGGGACTCTTCCGTGCTCTGGGGCTGCTGCGGGGGATCGATCGTATGGTTTTTGATGTACTGCGCGAGGTCCTGGGATCCCATACTGCTCTCGATCCATTGGGTGGCCTCGATCCACATGAACCGGGTCCGCCCCGCCAGCGTCCACTTGTCTTGCTGCATGTTGAGCCGGCCCATCCGCGCGCTGCGCTCCGGGCTCTTCATGAAGGGATAGGCCGCCCCGCGCACCATGCCGCGCTGATGGCCCCCGCCACGGACGCACATCGCGCCGGGCCGGTTCCCGGACCCGACGAGCATCGCCACGTTGACCAGGGCGGAGGTGCCCAGGTAGTTGTTGGACCAGTACAGGCCCTTCTCGTTGGCCATCGTGACCTTCGGGCGCGGATTCTTGCCTTCGTTCGTGAGCACCTTCGCGGCCCGGATGATGTCCTCGCGCTTGACGCCGCAGATCTTCTCCGCCGCCTCGAGCGTGCTGTACTCATCCTTCAGAATCCATTCCTTCCACTCCGGGAAGCCGCGGCCGAACCGCGTGTTCCGCCATTCCCGGGGGGTGTTGCGGGTGCCGCGCCCGCTGCCCATCCAGATGTCGTCGGTGGAGCCGACCCACTCGTGCATCCACTCCTTGTCCTCCCAGCCGTTCTCGGTAATGACCCGCGCGATGGCATTGAGGAGCACCTGGTCGGTGCCCGGGAAGATCAGGAACGAGACGCCGCCGGTCTTCTCGGCCCAGGTGTTGTCCTTCGTGCGGCGCGGCAACACCGTGATCGCCTTGCCCTTGCCTTCCATGATCCACTCGGTGAATATGACGGTCTGGTCGGCATAGAGCGGATCCCCCACCATCATCACGACGTCCGCGTCGCGGAAGTCCTCGTACGACGCCGCGAAGGTGTCCATCCCGGCATCCTCGAGGCCGGTCGAGTCATCCGTCTCGTTCGGCTTGTCGTGGTGCCCGGTGTTCGGCGTCTGGATGTTCTGGTGCGCCATCTTCGTCATGGCGTAGGTGTTTTGATAGTAGTGATAATTGTGGAACTTGAACCCGATCGTCAGCTCGCCGTGCTTATCCATGCTGTGTCGCATGACGGCCGCGATGATCGTCGTCGCCGCATCCCAGGAAATCGGCGTCAACATGCCCCGCACTCTCAACAGCGGCATCGACACACGATCCGCGGTGGGGCCGTAGGGGTTGTAGATCTTTTGCGCGACGCGCCCGCCCCGGATGCTGTGATTGCCCAACCGGTTCGTCCGCTTGCTGTTGGCGGGCATCACGATGACGTTGTGCGGCTCCCCGTCGATCAACCCGATCGTGTGCTGATTCGCATTCGGCCAGTTCCCGCCGGCCGCTTCTTCCACCGGAAAATCCACCCCAATGGCGTTATCCGCCGCCTTCGGCCCGCCTTCGACGCCCAAGGGCCAGACATAGGCATTGTAGGCGCAGCCGACAATGCAGTAGTCGCAGCCCGTGTGCAGCAGCTTGGCGTCCTTGGGCGGGAGCGGAATTTTCTCCTTGGGGAGGTCTCGAAAGATAGACTTCATGTTCGTACTCATAGTCGGTCCCCTCCTTCACTCAGATCTTTTGTAGATTGTCGGCAAAGCCGTAGATGATCCCCATCACGCCGGTCGCATAGATGTCGTCGCCCTCGACTTCCAGCTCGATCTGCGGCAGCGTGGCCGGCGCCGACGCGGCAAAGTTCTGCCCGTTCAGCGTGAGGTCGAACGCCGACATGTGGAAGGGGCAGGGCCCCAGGATCTTCCACTTGCCGTTGTACAAGTCTTGAAGGTCGCCCCCCTGGTGCTGGCAGAGCGTGTTGAAGGCGACGATGTCCTTCTCCGGCCCGACGCCGTTCCGCGCCGCCTTGCCCAACTTGACGAGAATGTTGCGCTGGTTCTCGTGCTTCTGCGGATAGAAAAACTTCACCGGCTTGTCCACGGACAGACTGCTGACGGTCCCGATCTTCACCCGCGGATACCGCGAAATCTTCATGGCCGCCTGCGCCCCGTTGACGGTGAGTTCCGGCAGCGGAATCACCACGGTCGCCAGCGCCGCCGCCCCGGCCAGCAACGTCTGTCGCCGGGTCACGCAGGGCTTCTCACTGAAGCATGCCAGATCCTCTGCGATAGTGGTCAACTTCTCCGCATTCATGATGACACCCCCTTGACGATGTAGTCGTTTCGGATGCAACGCGCTAGTTAATCCCCGTGATCGTGCTCGTGTTCCCGTAGGGCGGCAGCTTCGGGTTCGCAAACTCCATCCCCGGCAGCTTGCCCTCGTCGCTGCTCAACGTCTCCAGGAAGGCCACCAAATCTTTTTGCTCCTGCTCCGTCAGATTCAGCGGCTTCATGAGCGGGCTCTTGGTCCCAAACCGATCCTCGCCCCCGCCCTTGTTGTAAAAATCGACGACTTCCTCCAGCGTGAAGAGGGTTCCGTTGTGCATGTAGGGCGCCGTGTACTTGATCTCGAGCAACGGCTGAGTGCGGTTCCGACCTACATCCTTCTTCCGATGCTCGTTCAGGAAAGCACCCAGATCGTCGTCCACCGCCGCATAGTTCGAGACCCCGTTCGACCGGGCTCGGAACCGCACCTCGATCTGGCGCAGGGGATCGGTCCCGAAGCTCTCAGGTCTCGGCAACGCTGTGCTATGGTGATCCTCATCCGTGAACACTTCGCCGTTGTGGCACATGATGCAGCGGGCCTTGCCAGCGAATAACTGCATCCCCTTCTTGGCTTGCTCGCTGATGGCCTTGTCGTCCCCCATCAAATACCGCTCGAAGGGGACTTGGGCCGGCTCGGAACTCAGCGCATGCCGCTGGAAGGCGGCGATGGCCCGGCTCTGGTTCTCCCAGTGGGGTGGGCCGCCGAAGATCTCTTGGAACATTTGCCGGTACTCCGGCACCTGCATCAGCCTCGCCTGAGCCATATCGGGCTGCACGTTGCCCGCGCTCCCGCCGAAGGCCGCGGCGCCGGCTTGAGCCTCCAACGACAGGGTGCGGCCTTCCCAGAAATACTTGGCCAATCGGCCCGTATTCATCGCCGAGTGGGAGTTCCGGAAGTGCGAGGTGCCGGGATAGCCCACAGAAATCTCTCCCGATTCGCCCCAGCCCATGGTGGGATGGTGGCACTTGACGCAGGCCGTGGAGGCATCGCCGGAGAGACGCGTATCAAAAAACAACATCGCCCCCAACTTCACTTTTTCCGGACTGTAGCAATTGTCGAATTGCTTGCACGGCGCGACCGGCTTCAGCACCGTGATCGGCCGAAGCGAAATGTCCCGACCGTCGATATTTTTCGCAAACTCCACCACGGCGGGATCCGCTTTCAGCTCCCTGAATTTCTTGTCTTCCGCTGCCTGCACGAGCCAATAACTGCCCGTCACCGCCACCAGCAGGCCGACAGACACCCCCCACTTCAAACTTCTTATGCCTTGCTGTCTTGGGTCTCCCCTCACTTGACAATTCATAATTCACCCCCTACTCCTGATTGTTCGTTCTTCCCTCGATTCAAATTCCTCTTTACCTCTAAATCAAGACTCTCTTTCCCGATCTTCCTCTTCTTCCAGCGTGTGGCATACATCACTTCAAACCGTCCCGCCTCACATTCTTGGCGCTCCTTGCGACGATGCATATTAGGAGGAACCGGCCGGCGAGGCTATCGCCTAAAGAGTGGATTTTCTCTCGCCCGTTTGGGTGATGGAGGGGCCCGGACTACTTGGCGCCGAGAAACATCAGGACAGCTTCGACCCGTCCGGCGACGCCGAGTTTATGATAGATGTGATGCAGGTGAGTCTTGACCGTATCAGCGGACACGCACAATTGATCGGCGATTTCCTTGTTCCCGCATCCGGCCGCCGCCCGAGCCAGGATCTCTCGCTCGCGGTCGGTTAACCCCACCAGCCCCCCGGCCGAGTGGTCGCTCCCTTGCTTCATCGACGTATAGGCTCTTCGGGCCGATCGATCCGCCAGGAATGCCGAGACCACCGGTTCTCCTCGGTGCGTCCCACGGATGATCCGCAGGAATTCTTCGTGATCGGCGTCTTTCAGGATATAGCCGCAGGCGCCCGCCTGCACGGCCGCCACAATCCTGGTGTCGTCGTCATGGACCGACAACATGAGAATCTTGACCTCAGGCAGACATCCTTTAATCAGCTTGGTCGCGGTCACACCATCCAGCCTGGGCATGTCCACATCCATCAAGACAAGATCCGGATTCACGGCGGTGACCACGTTGAAGGCTTCGGCGCCGTCCGCCGCTTCGCCGACGACCTGCAAGTCGGGTTCGCGATCGAGGAGTAACCGGAGACTTTGTCGCAACAGCCGTTGGTCTTCGGCAATGACTAATCGGATCATCTGGCCATGGCCTTTGCCACTGGAAGCACCACTGAAAAGACGGCGCCGCCTTCCGCACGGTGATCGGCCCGGATCACCCCGCCATGCGCCTCCACGACGAGCTTGCAGAAATGCAGTCCGAGGCCGCGGCCGATCCGCAAATCAAGCCCATCCTTCTTTCGAAAGAAGAGATCGAACAGATAGGGGAGATCCCGAGGATCCAGACCCGGCCCTTCATCGAGAACTTGTATCGACAAGCCGTCACCACTGATCTGTTGGGGGTCGAGACTCCCCGCCGGACCGGCGCTAATGGTGACACGTCCACCGGCAGGGGAATACTTGAGCGCGTTATGCACGAGGTTGATGCCGACGCGCTGAAGGCGTCTCCGGTCGCCCGCCATCATGAGGCCTCTCTCCGGCAGATCAAGTCGGAAGTGCACGCCTTTCGCGTCCGCCTCCGGCTGCAACAGCGACACGATCTCCTCCAGAAGAACCTGAACAGAGAAGTCCGAGGTGACGAGCGGCAGCCCGGAATAGCTCTCCTGATAGACATCCAGCATATCGTTGATCATCCCGAGGAGCAGATCCGTCGCGACCTGCAGGTCGTTCAAGAGTCGGGCCGATTCCCGGTCGTAACATTCCGTGCGTGAGGCCAACAGTTCCAACGCTTTCTTAATGCCGGCCAAGGGGTTCCGGATGTCATGGGCGAACATCGATGCAAACTGACTCAATGAGGCGAGCCGCTCCGATCGCAGCAGTTGCGCTTCCAATTGCTTCCGCTCGGTGCTGTCGCTGAGTTGCAGCAAGAAGGACCGGCTCTCCCCCTTGATTTCAACCGGGACCATGTCCAACTCCATGACCAGGGTGGCTCCGCCGGAGGTCGGGACCCGCATGTCCCCTATCATGCCTCCTTTCCCGGTCTCACGGATTTCGCAGAGCAGCGCATCGAGCCTTACCCGGTCGGACTCAAGAAACAGACCGGCTGCGCCCGTGCCGATCAATTCACCCGCCTGCCGGCTCAACTTGATCTCCGTCCGTCGATTCACGTCGCGGATGATCGCGGCCTCATCCACAATCAGTTTCGCATCGGCCGAATGATTCCAGAGCATGCGGTAGTGCTCCCCGGATCGTTCCAGCTCATCCACAGAGCGCCGGGTGTCCTCAGCCGCCGCCTGCAGCCGTTCGACCAAGCGATTGAAGCCGGCCGTCAATGATGTGATCTCGCTGATCTCCACTCGATGCGTCGAGACCTCAGCATCGAGCAGAACGGGAGGCGCCCCCTCTCCCAAGGACTTCAACCTGGTGATGAGGGCCTGGAGGGGGCCGATGATTCGGCGGGCCAGCCTGGCCCGGGCATAGGCGACTACCCCCACGGCGATGAACCAGAAGCCGGCAAGTTTTCCCATGAGGGGGAGTAAGGGCGCATAGGTTTCCTTGGGGTCTTGTTGGATCAGCACCTGCC
>SWDL01000178.1 GCA_005116795.1 Nitrospira sp.
AGGCGTTGATGATCGGAAGAAACGAATAGGTCGCCAGCATGGGCGCTTCATCGGTCTTGGTATAAATGATCTTGGCAGTTTTGGTCGCCATGGCTTCTCCTTATTTCAAAAATTGCGAGTTCCCTTAAAGACCCCTTTCCTTTCCCCGCTGGAGTAAAGATGGCCCGGATGAGGCGGGTCAATCAGGCCGGAACTGATCCGGTCCGGCTAGGTCGACGTCAGCGATCGGAGAGGAATGTCGAAGTCAACCGGGTTAGGAAAGGGCTCCCCCCGAGGAAGCGAGGTCCCGGTCATCCACCGGCTGATACTCTGAGGCCAGAAGATCGAACAGAAGCCGATCGACGGGCACTTCGTTCACCCGGTGACTGTGCCGCAATCTGCCCGCAAGACGGAAATGATTCTTTTCCAGAACCTGGATGGACGGCCTGTTGTCTACACAAGCCCAGGCGGAAACCGAAGCCAAGGCCAAGTTGTCGAAACCGAATCTCAATAGGCTCGAGACCGCTCTCGTCGTATACCCTTGCCCTTCATAGGTCTTGTTCCCCAAGACATACCAGAGGCTCGCAGTGCCGAAGTTGAGAGCAATATTGCTGAGGCCGACCAGTCCAATAGGAACATCGGCCTTCTCCGAAGTGAATACCCGCAAGTGATTGTCTCCCCGCTGAGTCATGATCCTC
>SWDL01000179.1 GCA_005116795.1 Nitrospira sp.
TGACGGGAAAGATTCAGGATTTGGTGGTCCATGCCAAGGGCCGTTTCATGGCGACCGATCTCACCGCCAAGTCCAAGTTGAGCGTGCAAGCGAAGAATGCCGCTGATGGAAGCACCGTGAACCTGATCGTCTTCGGCACTGCGGACGATACGGAGTTTTGGTTTGATCTCGAAGACGCGCAGGAAATTGTCAACGATGCCTTAAACAAGAGTCTGGACTTTCTGGTCGCCCAAACCAAGGTGGAGGGCCGGACGCTCCGACTGTTGGACTAACACATTCCGGCCATGTGCTCTTATGGCGCTTCCGGGTTTCGTGTGGGTGGACAGGCCCCCGGCTGACGAAAGGCAGGGGGGAGGTGGCCGACTATCCCCTGTGCTCGCGCAACGCGCGGTCTCGGAAGACCCTCGTTGGACGCGCGCAGGACAACACAAAGGGGTCTTTTCTCGACAGCTCATGGGCAATTAAGACTCCTTTTTATAAGTCAATACTCATGCCTGACCCCATCCATGCAGACCTTCCCATGTTCTGAGGTAGAGCATTTCGATCGGCAAACCGGCTGGGTCGTGTGATGGCGTCTCAGCGAGTGAAGCCAACTCCCCAGTCCGCGCTTCGGCCGTAACGAACGCCACGGCCGCATCGAGCACGTCGTCTGCCTGCACGTCCTTCCGTAAGGTCTTCGAAAGGACGTCGCTCAACAGCAGCGAGATGCCTGGCTCAAAGCGCCGCAGGACGGTCACACGCTCTGCCCGACCCTCAGCCGTGGTCTTGCTATGCGTCATCGGCCTCCTGCCGGCGAGCGCCCAGAAGCAGACCTCCGGGTGAACCTCACGGATACTGCACCGCCCAGCACGGCCAGCCAAGAGGAACCTGTCTACTTCACCGATCTTCCGACTGATGCCCCAAGTCTGCGCGCCGATGCTTCTGCCGATACGTGTCTGGTTAGTCTTTCTCGCCGCATCGACACCATCGGCAGCCAGCGCTTCGCGGCAGGGAACCGGAAAAACGCTCGACTGCCGCGGCCCGCCGAGAAGCTGCCGGGCCAGACGATCGCAGGGGCGAATTGGCGCATCGGCCCACGGCAATCCGATTGGGATGTCGATAAGCACTCGTGACGGGCGGGAGATTGGCGCCTCCCTGAGTGAACAGGTCGCCACATAGTAACGTAGAGGTTCGTTCTTCCGTCAGAAAACCGCATTCCCACGCGTGCGGCAGATGCGGAGCGTCCAGCCAGCGCACGCAGTGCTTACCCAGAAGAAGCTGCTCTCCGTCGGCAAGCGCGCGGGGTGCCCGATCAGCGAGGTCACTAATCGATACCATGGCAGCAACCGTGCCGCACAATGGTACGGACTGCGGAGCGATGGCAAGCTATTCATTGAGCGAGCCACACTCGTCTGCCTCAACATGGGAGAACCCAATATAACGAAGGCTCTCCACGGGCAAAACGCTTCCCACCGCTTCACGCACCAGCGGAAACATCTTTCGCGGACCTGTGTGAAAGAGCAATGGTTCATCATCCGCGATGAGGTATTGGTTGAACGAAAACCCGCCTGCACCTTCGATTACGACCGGCGTGTTAATGCGATAGATCCCGTCAGCAACCTCATGCACATTCGTCCCGGACTGGCTGTTCGTAACGATCATCAGACTCTCCTTTCACCCGATTGGGTAATAGTGGCGTTCAGATGCTTCGAGCGTGTGCCATCCTTAGAGCTTATCCGCAAATAATATGATACACGGCTTTCCCATCTCGGCTTGTCCGAATTTGGGAGATCAGAAATGGCGAAACGAGCGGCGAAAAAGAGATTGCCAGCATGGGAAGTGTCGGACGCTTTTTGGCAGCGGGTCGACCCCTTGATCCCAGAGCGCCGGCGTGAGCCGGCCAAGCACTACGTGCGCAAACCCGGCGGTGGGCGCAAACCCAAAGATGCGCGCTTGGTGTTCGAGGCCATCGTCTATGTGTTGCGCACGGGCTGTCAGTGGAAGGCGCTGCCGAGCGAACACTTC
>SWDL01000180.1 GCA_005116795.1 Nitrospira sp.
CCCGAGCATGGCCGTTTCCATGACGAGCAGGACGGCCAGATACTCCCGGACGCGCGTCTGAATAGAGGTCCAGGAACACATCACGCAGAGCGGCATGAGAAAGGTCGTCATCAGGACGAGCGGCAGGCTGATCCCGTCGACGCCGAGGCTGTACTGAATCGGCGGGACGCTGATCCAACTCGTCCGTTCGGCGAACTGCATCCCGGGGACCGACCGGTCGAACAGGAACCAGAGCGGCAGGGAGAGCAGGAAGTCTGCCCCGGTGACGAGGAAGGCGATCCACTTCATCGCCCGGTCCCGGGACTTGCCGACCGCAAACAGCAGCAGGATCCCGAGAATCGGGAGGAAGACGATCCCGCTCAACCATGGGAACCCGCTGTTTTGAATCGCCGCGTCAGTCATGGTCAGTCAATGGTTCATGGACAATGGGCGATGGGTCCTGCGGACTCCTGCTGTTTTTCCGAGTTCCTCATCAGCCATTCACCATCAACCATGACCCCCTTACTCACAGCAGCAGGTACGCCGTGAGGATAACGACGGCGCCCAATGCCATCCCGAGCGCATAGTGTTGAGTCTGACCGCTTTGAAAGAGCCGCAGGAGCGATCCGCCTGCCGCGATGACCCGGGCCACGCCGTTCACGGCGCCGTCAATGACGGCCATGTCCACGCGCTTCCAGAGCCCGTCCGCGGCGGCCAACGTCGGTCTGACACATGACCGATCGTAGGCTTCGTCCACATACCATTTATGGAGGGAGAGGTCGTAGAGACGGCGCCACTGTTGCGCCAACCGGTCCGGCAACCCCGGCGACTTCACGTAGACCAGATAAGCTGCCGCGATGCCGGTCAGGCCCATCAGCGTGGCGACCAGCATGATGCCCATGCCGGCGGCTCCGTGGTGATCGACTCCACCATCCTGACTGGGGAAGACCGGCGCCAGAAAGTCCGGGATCCCGAGATAGCCGGTGACGATCGCGAGGACCGCCAGAATGATCAGCGGCATCGTGATGGTCGGGGACGGCTCATGAATGTGTGCCGCATGGTGGTGATCGACGCGGGACGTTCCCCAGAACGTGACGAAGACCAGACGAAAGCTATAAAAGGCGGTCATGAGCGCCGTGATCAATCCCAGAACGGCGAGGACCTGGCCCAGCGAGCCGGACGACCAGGTGCTGACGAGGATGTCGTCTTTGCTGAAGAACCCGGACGTCAATGGAAAACCGGCCAGCGCCAGCGAGCCCACCACGAAGGTCCAGTAAGTGACGGGCAGTTTGTCCTTGAGGCCGCCCATGTGCCGCATGTCCTGTTCATGGTGGAGCGCGATGATGACGGAGCCGCAGCCCAGAAAGAGCAGGGCCTTGAAGGCGCCGTGCGTGAGCAAGTGGTACATCCCAGCGGCATAGGCCCCCACCCCGCAGGCCATCATCATGTAACCGAGCTGGCTCACGGTCGAGTAGGCGACCACTCGCTTGATGTCGGTCTGCGTGAGGGCGATCGTCGCGCCCAGCACCATGGTCAGGGCGCCGACCACGGCCACGACGTCCATGGCGACCGGTGAAAGGCTATAGAGCGGGGCCAGTCGGGCGACCATGAACACGCCGGCCGTCACCATCGTGGCCGCATGGATCAAGGCCGAGATCGGCGTCGGCCCTTCCATGGCATCCGGCAGCCACACGTGCAACGGCACCTGGGCGGACTTCCCGACGGCGCCGGTGAACAGCAGTAGGCAGATCAGCGTGATGGTCGACACGGACCAGGCGCTCCCGAACCGTTCCAGGAGGTTGGTCGTATCCCCGCTCAGGCCGGCCGCCTGGGCGAAGACGGTCTTGTATTCCAGTGAGCCGAACACCAGCCAGACCAGAAGGAGCCCCAGCAGGAACCCGAAATCGCCGACCCGGTTGACGAGGAACGCCTTCGTCGCGGCGGCACAGGCAGACTGCCGCTCATACCAGTGACCGATCAAGAGGTACGAACAGAGTCCGACCGCCTCCCAGAAGACGAACAACTGGAGAAGATTATCGGCCATGACCAGCATCAGCATCGAGAAGGTGAACAGGGCAATGTACGCAAAGAATCGCGCATAGCCCTTCTCGCCGCGCATGTACCCGATCGTATAGATGTGGACGAGTGAGCTGACCACCGTGACGAGGATGAGCATCACCGCCGTCAGGCGGTCGATGGCGAGGCCGAGCTGAATGCTGAGATCCCCCGACGTCAGCCAGGTATAGAGCGGGATGGCGATCGGCTCGCCCCCGGCGACTTCCATGAAGGCCTTCACCGAGAGCAGGAACGATCCGAGGACGGCGGGAACGGCGATCAGATGAGCGCGGTCCTTGAGCCAATGGCCGCCGAGCCCGACGATCAGGAAGGCGGCAAAGGGAAGCAATGGGATGAGGGCGTAGAGCATAGTTTGAATTAGCGCTGAACGCTGAACGCGGAATGACGAATCTGTCGATCTGTCGATCTGACGAGTGTCCGGAACTTCCGGTCAATCATCAGATCATCAGATCAAGAGGTTCCCCGTTCATCGCTCATCGTTCACACTTCAGCGTTTCCCCGTCACCACGTCAGCAGTTGAAAGTCGTCCCCGTTGATCGTCCCCTTGCTCCAGTAGAGCGCGATGATGGTCGCCAGGCCGAGCATATCACGCCACATCCGCCGTAAAGGCGATGACCGGAACCGTCGTTTTCTTGGTCGGTCGTTTCTTGCCGGCCCCCGCAACCAGAGTCGCCAATTGTCGTCCCACCGATGCGTTGACGACTTTCTCGCCGCACTGAGAACAGACCCCGGCCGGGACCCGCTCGACGATCAGAAGTCTCTTTCTGATGCGAAGATCCAACGAAATCCTCTTTGACTCCATCTTCCCGCCGCACACGTGACACTTGCCGTAGTCGTACATGGAAGCACCTTGGCTTGCAGTTAATCGAGAGCGTATGTCGTAATCAACAAAACTCTTCCCGTGTCCTTCATGCGGCAGATCACGGCGATTCGTCGACCGTCGGTCGCCGGGCCTACT
>SWDL01000181.1 GCA_005116795.1 Nitrospira sp.
CTCATGTCCGACTAACGAAACTCGTCTTCTCCGATGTCCTCCTCGGCCTTCTCGAGAAGCTCGTCCTCCTCGATCGCCTCGTCGACATCCTCCTCATCATCATCGGCCAACTGTTCTTCCGCTTCGGCCACCTCATCGAGCCCCAGGATATCTGCAGGCTCCCGTCGAGGGACCTTGACGCGTGGGATTTCTTCCCGCAACGACGGCGCCTCGTGCACCACCTCAACGGGTTTCCGCTCCGCTGGGGTCATCTTCTTGGGCGCCGTAGATTTTGGCGTTGCTGCGATCTTCTTGGGCCTGGCTACCGGCTTAGATGTCTTCGCTGGCTTGCTCTTCTTGGACGGCTTTGCCTTGCGAGCGGCAGGCTTCGCCCGCTTCAGGCTCCGCGTTTTCTTGGCGACGGCGCGAGTGGACTTCGCCCTCGCCGCCTTCCGTGCAATGCTCTTTGTCTTCTTTTTCTTGGTCGCCATACCTCTCCTCCTCCTCCTAACCGATCTGTGGACACTCCCGGGAGAATGCCCTCTGGCGGCACCATCTAGCATGAATGCCGGGGTCGATGCAAGCAGGCCGAAACGGGGTATAAGGAGGAAGAAGTGGTCTGAGTCCCACCGAAAGCCCGGCTAGATTCCTCTCTACCCCTAAGAGCATGCAGCCGGATGATCTCCCCTCGATACGCTATAATGCGCGCCGACTCTCCATGGAACGCAGTCCTCTGATGTCATGACGCCACCGGCTCCGAGCACGACCGCGCCTTCATCCCGACGCCGGCTGATCCTCGCCTTGCTCTTCGGCATCTGCGTGGTGACCTACATCGATCGCGTGAATATCTCCGTGGCGGCGCGACAGATGATGCCCGTCTTGGGACTCACCGACATTCAGATGGGGCAGATCTTCTCCGCCTTCGTGATCGGCTACGCCCTGTGCCAGATTCCAGGCGGATGGCTGGGCGATCGCTGGGGCCCTCGTCTCACTCTGACGCTGGCCGTGATCTGGTGGTCGATCTTTACCGGCCTGACCGCGCTCGCGCCGACCTGGCCGCTCGCAGGGCTTCTGGGAATCGCGGGCTCTCTGATCGTCGTTCGGTTCTTGATCGGCATCGGAGAAGCCGCGGCCCTCCCCAACTTCAATCGCACCATCGCGAACTGGCTCTTGCCGCACGAGCACGGGCTCGGGATTGGGATCGCGATCGGCGGCCTGGGAGTCGGCTCGGCGCTCACTCCCCCGCTGACGGCCTGGATCATGGTGAACTACGGCTGGCAGACGGCTTTTTGGCTGGCGTCCGGTCTCGGTCTCTTCGTCGCCGGCCTCTGGTGGTGCATCGCGCGGGACCGCCCGCCGGACGCGGCCCGGCCCTCCGCTGACGGCTCCCGCGAAACCGCCCGCTCCACGCGGATCCCCTGGTCCGCATTCTTCCGCACCCCGACCCTCTGGTGGCTGGTGCTCAGCTATACCTGCCTCGGGTATGTGGCCTATATCTATCTCTCCTGGTTCTACCTGTACCTGGTCAACGTCCGTGGCTTCACGGTGCTCGCCGGTGGGTTCTATGCGGCAGCCCCCTTTCTGGCGATTACGGTGACCTGTCCGCTCGGGGGATGGCTGACCGATCGGGCCGCCGGACGATGGGGCGTGAACCGTGGACGGGCGGTCGTCGGGGGGAGCGGCATGGTGCTCTCCGGGGTCACCATCGCGGCCGGCGCCATGGTGGAGGGTCCGATCCTGGCGCTGACGCTCTTATCGTGCGGGGCGGGGTTTCTGTACCTGACGGTGGGGGCCTACTGGACCTGCACCGTCGATCTCTCCAAAGCCCACGCCGGGACCCTTTCCGGTCTCATGAATACCGGCGCGAATATCGGCGGCAGTCTTTCCCCCACCCTGACGCCCTGGCTGGCCCAGCAGATGGGATGGACCACAGCGTTGAGCGTGGCCGCCGCAGTGGCTCTGGTCGGGGGGGCCATGTGGATCCGAATCCGTCCAGGAGATGGGCTCGCTGATCGGCCTTTGCCGGAACAGGGTGGCTCAATCGGCCACAGATGACGGGGGTAATCCCTACTGATCACCCAACGCCCAACTGAGCCCAAAGTAGAGGCCTTGCCGCCGCGTATTCTCTTCATTGTGGGGCTCGCTGCCCATCCCCGTCGTGCCGAAGGCCTCCACGGTCCCCGTCCCGGATCGAACATCCCAATACATGTAGCCGGCTTCCAGCGTCAGACCTTTCCATGCGCGGACCTGGAGCCCCGCCTCAAGTTGCACGCCATTACCGCCGCTCGCCTTAGTCAGAAAGCTGGGGTCTTGCTGAAGATCCGACCGCAAGTGGTGGACGTCCTCGTTCTGGTGGAGTGTATAGGGCAGATAGAACGCTGAGCCCGTCAACGCCACCCGCTCGTGCAGAGGCACCGTGATCCGACTCCCGAGACGGACGTTGTACCATTCATTGGTCTGCGTGATGGCTTTCACGGAGGTGGGGACCGGCGTCCCGATCGGCGGCAACTGGTCTTGAACGCCAAACGCTTGGTATTGTTCCTTCCAATACTGAAACCCGATCAACAGATCGACCGCGCCCACGAGCGGCAGGGAGCCCCCCGAATAGAACGGCGGCTTCCATTGGATCGGACGCCACCCGGTGTCCACCGAAATGAAAAACACATGCCCCCCATCCTGTTCTGAGAAGGTCTCTGCGATCTTGCCCGTCCGATTGTTGCCGATCCAATCTTGGTCGAGAAGAGTGCCGTTGGAATGCACACCGCCGCCCAAGGCAGCATTCAGGACGAAACTCCCCGTACGGGGACGAAACGGCGTCACGAAATCCACTGACAGAATATGCACGGGGGCATTCAATCCTCGCCATGTCAACTCCGAGAGCACATTGGGTGCGTGACCTGGCCCGGCGATGTTATGGGCGCTCCGCCCTTGGCTCAACCACTCCCGGAACCCAATGGTGAGCGTAGAGTGGGGCCTGTCATAGTTGACCGTGCGACCGACCTGGGCAAAAGCCGGCTCAGGGCCGGCGCTCAGCGTCAGATACACTCCCGTCGCGAGCAGACTCAGTCGCATCCATGGCCTGCCGATTCGGATGAGGTTCATGCCCAGGCCACCATGTTGCAGATCACATGACGGAATTACGCTTCAGGGGGCGCCTGGCGCCGGCGACTGCTCCACAAGATCAACGCGCCGACCACGAGGGGGATGAGCCAGAGGGTGGGACGGCCATAGGCCGGCCCGGTGAACTCGATCAAGTCCGTGAATCGGCCGATCAGGAGGGACATGCGGGCCATGACCGTGTACCCGAAGGCGGCGCCGAAGGCGATCATCAAGAAGAGAATCCCGGTCCGGGCCGCCGTCTTCAGAGGCCCGGTATGCTCCAGTGAGAAAAAGAAATAGAACAGCACCGACACCACGCCGACCAGCAATATGATGGCATTCAGGTTGCTGGCGGGATTCAGCAGGCTGGCGGTAAAGGTCACCCCCCCGTCCGGGAGCAGCGTCACGAGGGGACGAATCGTATCCTCCACCTGTTTGAGGATGAAGGACGAGATCGTGCGTGGAATCGCCAGGCCGGAGCCGACTCCGACGATGAAGGCAAAGGCATAGCGCGAGAGCCAGGCCGCCTTAGGCATGTAGCGGGCCAACATCAATAGTCCCAGCCCGACCGGCACCAGTAAGGACCAGTCGCCTTCCTTGATCATGGGCACGTAGATCAAGTGAACGATGACCGTATCGTAGGCCTTGACGATGGTATAGCCGACCGAGATGCCGACATACAGGTGCTCGGCCAGCTTGAAGATGGGGTTGTCTTCGTAGAGAAACGTGAAGATGAAGAGGGTCAGCCCCGTGGCCACCCAGGCACCGATGATGACTTCCAATGGCATGCGTCAGTTTCCTCGTCCTATCCTACCGCCCGGCTTCCCGTCGGGCGGCACGCCGCAGCGAGAAATAAAACACGTTGCACAACAGCACCAGCACGATGATCGCAAAGTGTGTGGCGGACTGCGCATCCATCCCGGCCACGGCCCGCGCCTTCTGGCCGATCAGGACTTCATATTCCGCGGCGCCCCGCAGACCCCCGATCAACCCGTTGATCTGCCCGCTCCGGAGCAAGGGATAGAGCCCGGGCGCGATCACGCCGGTGCAGCCGCCGCCCAGTTCGAACTTGTACTTGTCCTTGCCGAAGACATACCAAGCTTCGACGCCAGGATTTCCGGCCCCCAGGCTGATGGCGTACGCCACATCACGGAGGCTTTGGACCCCGTCCAAGACGGGCAACGTTTTCGTCGGCTTGCCCCCGTAGTCACTGGGGAAGGCCTTGTAGAGATCCTGCCCCATGTTGATGATGACGGAACTCCCGCCCGGACTCCAGCCAAGGAACACGTAGTCCTTGCCCTTCTCTTTCCCCGCTTCCCGCGCAATCTCGTCGATCACCTGATCGGCCATCCCGGTGCCCGACACCCACAAGGTCATGGCCACGACGCGCAGGTTCTTTCTGAACGCGTGACGCAAAATAGCGACGGCCTGGGGATGCAGCTCGGGTTTCGACGCCGGGTCAAAATCCAGCGACAGCAGCAGCACCGACCGCTCCGGAAGCTTCTCGATATAGTCGTAGACCGAACGGACTTCGGGCGAAATATTGATCGCCAGCCCGACGGGAAACAGCAACGGAACAAGCGTGAAGGCCCCGATCATCAAAAAGATCAGACGGCGATCGATGTGCAGCATCCGCTCGGCGAATGTCATGAGCCGACCGTTGTTCGTGAAGCGTGAAGCGTGAAGCGTTTCTTGCTTCGAATTCTGCGCTTCACGAGATACGAACGACGCTTCACGTTATTCTTTGCCTCCGCCAAGATACGACCGCTCGACTCCGAAGATGATCTTGAACGAGAGGGCCACCGCGCCAAGGCTCACGCCGATCAAGATCGCCCGGCGCACGGAGGCATTCAGCACGTTCAAGATCCATTGGGAGATATCGCCGCTGATGGGAATCAAGTACTCACCCAGCGGGACACGGCCCATCATCACGATCACGGCGGCCACCAGCAGCACCGCCGCCTCGCGACTCCGCGCACGGAACGACCGATAGGCCGCCGACGCAATGAAGAAGGCCAGGATGGCGAACATCGTCCCCTGCAGCGGGACCATCATGAAGTTGTAGACCCATCCAAAGGCCGTCATGGTGCCGTCGATGGCTTCTTTTCCGCTCGCCCAGAGCCCCACGACGATCGTCACCAGCGTGGAGGCGTAGAGCACCACGC
>SWDL01000182.1 GCA_005116795.1 Nitrospira sp.
TCGCGGGTCATCGTCGACGAACCCGATCGGCTCGTATTCGTAGTACGAGTTATTCTTGATGTCTCTGGCGATCATCTCTCCCGCATCGCCGGCCCCATAGATCAGGATGCGCTTGTCGCGGTTGGGGTTGCCCAGTTCTCGCGCGATTCGGCGGGAAAGCCGGATACCCCCGAGAAGGACGGTGAGCAGAATGGCGTCAATGACGTACACCGACCGAGGATATTGGCTGAGCCCGGCGCCCCAATGAACCAGGGCATAGAACCCGCCCGAGCTGAGCGCGACACCGCCGATGATATTGCGCAAGTCCCAAATACCCGTATAGCGCCACAACCCCTCATACAGGCGGAACGGAATGAACGCGATGCCTCTGAGCAGCATGAGCCAGGGCAGCATGCTCAGGAACAGCGTCCACTCGAGATCCGGAATGTCCCCATCGAACCGGAGCCAGAACGCCGAATAGTTGGCCAAGGCAATCAGAACCAAGTGCAAGACGATGACGATCACGCGCCGATAGGAATGACATGCATCCATCATGAGCCCATCCTCCTGGGTCGCCTATCCCGCAGATTGCGTCGTGGCCTTATGATTCTCGCTCCCTTCAGAACATGAACCGCCCGGCGGACCCACCAAGGCCATTCGGCCGGTGTGCTTTGCTCCACGATCCCGGCATGAGCCCACAGCCGACGCCAGACGGTTTTCCATCCCTGACGGCTGGTCCGTCGTGACACAAGGCGGGCGAGACAGAGGCCTTCCAACGGCAGCGCATCAGTACCTCGGGAAAAGACGCGTCTAGCCGCGAACGTCTCCGCCCAACGGAGGTCACTGAGCAGCACGGAGGCCATTCGCTCGCATTCAGGGAGTCGCCACAGTCCCGCCGTTTGCGCTGCCGCAAGACCAACGGGAAGCTGAATGCCATAGCGCCCGGCCGTCTCGATGACAGCCTCCGGCAAGTGCGATCCGGCAACCTGTAGGATTCGAGCGAGATCCCACCAGCAGAGGAGAGGTCTTGGTGTCGGGATCGACCACGCGTGCAGCGCGGCGATGACAAAGGCATGGAGGAGTGGGATTCGTCGTCCGGTGTGACCTAAGCTTGGATCGGGTGTTGCAGAAGCGAGCGCTTCCTCTGCAATGCCCTCAGGAACCCAGCCCCACAGTCGAGTATGAAGCTCAAGGAGCATCCCATCCGGACTCTTGGCGTGCCAGCAATGTCCTTCGTCGAGTACGAACCGGTTCGCCCTCTCCCCCCGCTCAAGACTCATGAATCCGCCGGCCTCAAGAGCCGCTCGGGCCACCGAATAGTCCTCATTGGAAATCAGCACGTCGAGATCCACCATGGGACGCTCTTCGGGCTGGTCATACACACGCGTACAGAGATCCCCGCCTTTGATGGGAGCCCACGCCACGTTGGCCGCCCCAAGCGCCTCAGAAACTCTCCTGAGCGTAGCCTGAATAGCCAGATGGGTGACTGCGGTCCGCAAAAAACTGCTCCGCCATGCCGGCGCCTCTGATTGAATGAAGCCTGCGCGTCTCAGTCTGACGAAGATCGCCGGACCGAGCCGGTGAAGACGATCGACCAATGGCGGCTCGGCGCCGGCCATGATCGTCTCCAGCGACGCTCTGTCCCCGCTGAGAGCGGAGGCGAGAAGCCCCTCCCTCCCTGGAAATCTCAGGCGCTCGGCCTTTTGTAGAATCACGTGAGCTGGAAGCGGCATAGGAAGAGAAGATGAGGCGGAACCTGGGACAGACTCACGGCGATCGGGACGACAGGGCTGACTCGGAAATCAGGCGCGGCGTGACGTCAACGGGGACCGGCGGATGGTTCCGGATGGGCGACCGCCATCACAATCTTGAACTCCGACGCGACGCGAGGAGAAGCGAGCGGCACAGCCGGCGCGTACGGCGCCATGGCGTCATGGACTTCCCGAGGCGGAGCCGCAAGTTCACCGAGGAACAGGCGTTTGAGGACTTGTTTGCCCTTCATGGTCTTGGGCATGAGACCGAGGGCAATCGCCAGGCGCTTGACCCGGGAGACGATGGTATCGATGATCGCTCCGGTTCGAGTCGGGAAGGCGCCGCGTAGTTCGACCTGAAAATGCAGGGACGTCATGAGGGCTTCGAGTTCGGCTGCCGAATAATAGCGAACGCTGAACGGGCTGGGATTAAAATCCGACCATTCACGATTGACGGTACAGAGGAGCAGGACCCCGTTGTCCCGCAGGATTCGCCGGCATTCGGTCAAGAACCGCTCCGGCTGAGCGAGGTAATAGATCGCTTCGTACAGCAACACGACGTCGAACGCGCGATCCCGAAACGGCAAGGCTTGCGCATCAAGCTGAAACAGCGGAATGCGTCCGTGATAGTGGCCTTGCGCGTGACGGAGGAGTCCAAACGTATAGTCGCCGCCGACGACGCGTCGCGCGGTGCGCGCGAGATACCCCAAGCCTTGCCCGGCCCCACAAGCGACCTCCAGGACATCCTTGCCGTCGCAGAACTCAGCCGCGTGCCGATAGCGGCTGTACTGCATGGACAGGGCTTCTCGCGTCAGGCGGGCCGCTGCCGTCTCCGTCACGGTGGAGTAGTCGACAGTCATGCGGCGGTTTCAATCCGGCGCGTGAAGACGAACAGACGTGGGAACCGCCTCAACGGCCTCAAGTGTCGTCTCAACGACATCTAGGCCACCTTCTTGAAGAAGTCACGGATGCTCTGCACGACAATCTCCACATGCTCCGGA
>SWDL01000389.1:0-9527 GCA_005116795.1 Nitrospira sp.
AAGCGATTCGCCCGGTTGTGAGAGGAGAGTTCGAGGACAGCGCAACCCTGAAAGCCTTTGGGCAGAAGGGACATGGGATCTTCCCAGCGCCGGCGGTCATGGAGCGGGAGATCAAGCGACAGTATCGGGTGGAGGTCGTCGGGCGGATTCCATCGCTGAAGCAGCGATTCTACGCAATGACGGTCGAGCGGCGACTGAAACACCCCGTCGTGCGGGCAATTTTCGAGTCGGCCCTGCAGAAATTACACACATGAAGAGGGCGCACTGAGGGCCTAAGGGGCGGCAGTATCCGCACGGCTTTCATGAACTGGCGTCCTGCTTCCCGAAATACTCTTGCCGACTCACGGCGACATCGGCGACGAACATCACGCCTGAGTGCCGATCGAACAGCGGCCGTAAACCTGCCAGGATAGGCTCCACTTTGTCTTCGGGGACGACGGTCATGATCATCTCGAGACTTTCTTGCTCGCTGAACATGAAGTGTGCTTCACGCACGCCGTGATGGCCTTTTCCCGACACATTGCCGATGATCGTGTAGCCGGTCGCCTTGACCCGGTCCAGCAACTCTGTCACAAACGCCCGGTGCTCCCCCGCCACGATCACACGTATTTCCTTCATCGGATGCAACGTCAACCTGCCCACAGATGAACTCCTTTCTTGGTAAGAGGTTCCCCTATGACTCCGCCAGCCGGGGTCGGTTCACCCATCGATTCTTGCCCATTGGCCCGTCGGTCGATACCGATAGAGGACCCCTTCCTCCGGTTCCAGTGCGACGAGATGGACCCACTCGTTGTGATAGTAATGCCGCAACACCTCATGGCGCGCGATCAGCTTCTCGATCCGTTCTCGCGGCGCTTCGATGATGGTGAGCAGCCGCATCGGCTCGTGGTACGGCACGTCGCCGTTCATCACGGTCTGCCGGGCTAGTCCGAGCCGGAGATCGCTCCAGGGACCCGACATGATCCCGAGCCGCCCGACGACGTTGTGATAGATCTTGCTGCCGCTCCCGTACACGTCGTTGTCCACCGTTGAAAAATAATGTTCCATGTTGATCCATTGCGCCACGACCTGCGGCGCGGTGAGCAGCACTTCAAGGAGTCGGTTGTTCGGGTCTTCCCGATAGTCGTACGAGTGCAGAAAGACGCGCCCTCCCATGTCGATGCCTTTGCTCAAGTCCCGTCGCCCGATCAGGAACGCGGTATTGCTCGACAGGCCCCATTCAGGACGCACCTGGCTCCAGTCTGTGCTCCTGCGACGCGCATGCGCTTCCGCCCTCTTTCCTTTTACGGCCTGCCGGACCTCGGGAAACCGCCCGCAGCGTTCTTGACTCGTGAGCTCGGCGGCCCCCTTCAGATCTTCCTGGAGCCGCGCCACGTCCGCGCGGTGCGTCGGGGGCACGTCCTCCAGGTCGAAGAGGTGAATGTCGTCGGTGGTGGTGTCCATCTGGCCGGCGAGGAAGTGCGTGTCCGTGGGAATCTCGATTCCCGTCTTGGTCAGCCGCTCGCGCACTCTCTGATTGTTCGCCATCGTGGCGAGCGCCCGGGCATTAGGGCTGCCTTCGTTACCGCCGCACGCGCCGCAATCGAGGGCCGACTCGTAGGGATTATTGTCCGAGGTGCTGCCGTGCGCACAGAACAGGACGAGTCGCGCGAAGTTCTTCGTCAACCCCATCATGCGTAGCGCCGTATCGACCGTGAGAATTTGCTCTTCGAGGGTAAAGCCGGTCCTAGTAATCCGCTCCTTATGCCGGGAGGCAGTCCGCGCGTTGAGATCGTACTGCCGCTGCAAGGTCTCGGCGAAGGCGTTCAGCCTTTCCATCGAGAGCCCCGCGCGCTCCGCCTCCTTCACGAGCGGAGGGTCCGGGTCCCCTTGCCCGCTCAGGGCCCGCTGCCGCAAGCCCTCGACCAGTTCGGGCGTGATCCGCGAGCTGCGCAAGCCGGTTCGCTCTTGCAACGCCTTCCGCACGGTCGCCTGCTGCTCTGCCGCCAGCATTTCTGCTGTCTCAGCCGGCGCCAGTTTGTCGACGGTGAGCGTGGTGGCAATCGACGGGACGAAGATCCGCCGCAACCAGGCGGTCCATCGTCGGTAGAGCGACGGCAGCAGGGTTTTGCCGACCATCGGGAGCCCGTAGAACCAGCCCAGCGATTCCACCATGACGTACGGCGTCACCACATTCTCTTTCAAATCGTGCAGGAGCGTATGGCCGGCGGCAACCCACTTGGCCCGCGCCTCGTGCTTCGAAACCTTATGGCCGAGATAGCTCCGCGGGATCTCGCGCACCTCGTGCTTCGCGCGCATGATCACCGGGAACTGCTCGGTGTCGTGTTCCTTCCCCCAAGCCCGATAGCGGATGAAGGCCGCGAAGAAGCCGGCGAAGCCCAGGGTCTCGTGCGGGCCGACCGATTCCAGATGCCGGCGGAACGGTTCGGAGCGCACATCGATACAGTAGACCGATTGCGAATAGGGACGGGTCTGCGCCGGTTGGTGTGCCTCGGCGCGGCGCTGCTGCAGTTGTCCCAGCAAGCGGTCGTGGTAGCCCGCTTCGAACGCCTTGAGCCACACCGGTCCATGGTCCGATTCAGGGAACGCTTCCATCCAATCGACCACGCGCTTCAGATCGGTTGGGGAACACTCGGCGAGCTGTGCCGCATCGATCTCCAACGATCGGGCAAGCGCGAGCAGCTTCCTGGCTGCGCTGCGGCGCGCGGCTGCCTCCTGGCGAGCGACCACCTCTGCTCGATAGCGATCGAGCACGGTCTTCCAGCCGTTGTTTTTCTGATGCGCCAGCCGATCGACTTCCTCGGCGTAGAGCGCGGGAAGGCGGCCTGCCACGCGCTGACGTCTCAGGTAATACTCCTCCGCATGCGTCCGTATGTACGCCGTTACGGAATCATATCGGCCGTCGATGCCCAGTTCCTGGCGGCAGGCCTGCTGGACCAGCTCGCGCGCGTACCAGAGGCGGATGGCGAGGTACTTCACCAGACCCACAGGATAGGCCCGTTGCCACGCGTATTCTCGCTGTTCCGCGCGCCACTTGATGAAGCCGGCCCAGCCCGGCAGCGCGGTCAATTGCAGCGACAGATAGTCCTGCCGCAGCTCGGCCGGAATCCCGAGCGCGTCCAGACTTTCCAGCAGCGCATCTTCGGGATGGTCGGGTAGCCGCGAGATCTTCTTGATGCTGTCCTCAATGCCGCAGGGAGACCACTCGTGCACTGCGAGAGCCTTCCATGCGCCGTACAACCCCTTCTCTCGCCCCGGCATGGGCCAGGTCGCATGGCCTTCGTCCAGGAACGCCTCGCACCATTTAATCAACTGATCGTTGATCTGCCGGACGATCTGCGTGCCGAGCGTGTCGTCGCACCAGTGGGAGAGCGTGAGCCAACGACCCAGCGCGGCCTGGTCGCCTTCGGCGATGGAACGAATCCGCCCGTCCAGATCAGAGCATGTCGAGACCGAAGCCAGCTTTGCCGCGAGCCGGTCGATCAGATCGTTCGAGGGATCCGGCAATTGGTCGTCGAGCGGCTCGACGACGGGCGTGCAGATCCCCTCAGCCAGACAGGCACGCAAGAGGTCGCCATGCGTGACCGTGCGTGATCCGATGGCGAGATGTTTATCGTGAATGAGCGGTTTCAACGCGGCATCGAGATGGGCGGATGTAATCCGGCCCGTGTTCAAGTAGCGGCGATAAAGATGGCTGGGGAGATAGCCGTCGCCCCCCATGAATTGTTTCCCGCGCCGGACGGCCTCCTCGAACGGGAGATATTCCAAGCTATGGAGCGGATTGTGGTGGACGAAGGTCCGCATCGGCCAGTACTGGGCGATCACTTCGCCTGCGACCTTGACCACGCCCCGCAGCTCCATCCGCCTGGTTTCGATGTCGATCGAACGGCCTACTTCTTCCATGCGAAGGATCCTGTGTCGGTGGTCGTCGGCGGTGTCATGGTGCCAGGTCCGATGAGATGTGCCGGAATCACTCCCAGCGCGAGCAAGGCTACCACTATGAGGAGCAGAGACGCCAATTCGTCTCGGCGAAGATCGGTGTGCCGGAGATCGGATCGTCGTGCCCCGAAGAGCAGCCGCTGCACCATCTCGAGGATGTACCAAGATGCCGCGAGCCACACGAGCAGAATGATCAGGATGGCGATCGAGAATGACACGGGAGCGGAGAGCAGGAGGCCGACAAATCCTGAAAACACGCCGAACGGCGGGAGACCGATCGCGGCCAGCGCGAGGAGCGAGAGAAGGACGGCGTAACTCGGCATCGCGGAGGCCAGTCCGCTGACGGCTTGTGGGTCCACGTCATCCCCATATCTCGTGCGGACGACCTGCCAGGACAGCAACAGGCCGCTTGTCGCGAGCGCCACGGCGCCGACAAAGACCGCTGCGCTGGGAGCCGTGCCGCGCGTCGCAGCCATAAACCACCAGAGCATGGAAAAGAAGGACAGGCTGCCGTAGGCGAGGCGCAACCTCACACGTGATTGGGCCAGCGCTTTGACGGCGCCGTACAGACCGCCGACGACGGCCAAGACCGTGATTCCAATGGCCACGACATCCGGCACGGTCCGGATCAAAGCCGCAAGGCCATGGAGACCCGCGGTAGGAAGCAGCACCGCCAGAAACGGAGGCAAGTTCCCTGGCAGTCGCGTGAGCGCCGCCAGGTATCCGCCATGCAGCGGCACGAGCGGCAGGAGGATGGCGCAGCTCAGCAGGGACGTCACTGACGACAGTGGCGGATCCGCCAAGAGCGAGGTCCCGGCACAGGCTACGCCCAAGGTGAACAACCCGATGCCCCACCAGGACATAGGCCAGAGGGGCGTGTGATCGACGATCGCGATCAAGCACATCTGTTCCGCTGGGCCGCGGAGGGTGAGGACGCCCAAGCCCAACCCCAGGAACACCAGCGTCATGATCCACGAGGATCGATGCAGGGGATGGACGGGCTGACCCAACAGCGATGCACCAGCGGCGATCGGTAGCAGGTAGACGAACAGAAAGCCCTCGGTCGGGCCGGTCAAGTATCCCGATAGTCCGACGACGGCTCCCAGACTGATCACGGCCGTGGCGATCGAACAGATCCTGAGTTTGTCGGGTTGCGGCCAGAGCGCGAGGCTCAGCAACGCTCCGAGGAGAGGGACGCCGGCCGACAGGACCGAAGCGACAGCCTCGCCCATCATTGCGCCCATCCTTGCGCGCGCTTGTCCGCTCGATGGACGAAGCGCATCACCGAGCGGCCGAGTTTCTGGCACACCTCGTCCACGTAGAGCCGATGCATGAACAGCACGTAGAGGCGAATGCGCAGGCCGTCGATCCAGGTCGGCATCCACATCGTCCGGCCGTGGGCGCGCCTGTAGAGGTATGACCAGCTGAGCACCGTCACGAGTGCGGCCATCACGATCATCAGGTCAAAGAGCCAGTTCGGAAGCGCCGCCGTTCGAAAGTAAAACGCGACCTCATCCGGATTCGGATAGAGGAAGGCGGTGAAGGACTGGACGGCGAATAAATAGATGAACACGACGAACAACAGAGTCAGCAACATGGCCGACGAGACTTTCCACGAGGCCACGGCGCGCAGGCGCGTGAGCGTCAGGATCGCTTGGGACGAGGTGATCCAAATGAAGAAGAGGAAGATGACGGTACCCTGGGATTCCAGGAGCGGGATACGCAGCAGGCCGTGCGTGACGAGCAGGATCAGCAAGGGAATGAACAGCGTCGTGAGAAATCCCGTCGACCACGTGAGCCGTGAGAAGCCTTCTTCTTCCGCCTGGTGATCCGTGCGGGGAAATTCCGGCTCCTGGCGGGCCTTGTGGATGACGCTGCCGCAATTCAAAAAGACGGTCGCTTTGAAGAGCCCGTGCGCGATGAGATGGAAGACGGCCAGCGAGAAGGCGCCCAAGCCGCATTCCATAATCATGTAGCCCATCTGCCCGATCGTCGAGAAGCCGAGCGTCTTCTTGATGTCGTTCTGCGCCAGCATCATGGCGGCGCCGAGGACGGCGGTGAGCGTGCCGACCACGAACGCCACATGCAGCGTGGTCGAGCTCAGACCATAGAGCGGAGCCAAGCGATTGATCAGGAAGCCGCCCGCATTGATGATCCCGGCGTGGAGCAACGCATGCACCGGCGTCGCTATCTGTATGAACCCGATGAGGCCGAGCTCTTGAATGCGCTGGTCCCGAAGCATTTCCAAATCCAGACGTTTCGGATTTTGCTGGAATCGGCGGCGGCGGAACATGGCGCGCGCATGGCCGCCATGGATGGCGCGACGCGGAACGCAGGCCAGTTGATCAAGAAAGTGACGCTCTATTACAACAAGACGAGACAGGCCGCGATCACCAAAGAACTGATGGATATCGTCGGCGGCGCCGAAGCCTTAACGTAAGGTCAAGGTCATTGGTCATGGGGTCACCGGCCATTGCCGCACAGTCGGATGCGTCCTGCCCCTCACATGACCGATGACCCGTGACAATTGACAGGTCGTTTGGACATCGAAAGGAGAGCCCCGTGGCTGTCGCAACAGGTAAAGTTATTCAAGTCATCGGCCCGGTGGTGGACGTGGAGTTTCCGCCCGGCCAACTGCCGAATATCTACAACGCGCTGAAGGTCACGCAAGAAGAAAACAAGGCCGCCGGTAGCCCGGCGGTGCGGATCACGCTGGAAGTCGCCTCGCACCTTGGTGAAAACCGCGTCCGCGGCATCGCGATGTCTACCACCGATGGCCTCACACGCGGGATGGCCGTGCAGGATACGGGCGCGCCGATTTCAGTGCCGGTCGGCCGCGAGACGCTCGGACGATTGATGAACGTGCTGGGCGAACCGGTCGACGAGAAGGGCCCGATCAAGACGAAGAAGACTTATCCCATTCACCGGCCGGCCCCGAAGCTCGAAGACCAGGACACCAAGACCGAGGTCCTCGAAACCGGCATCAAGGTCGTCGATCTGCTTGAACCCTACAGCAAGGGCGGCAAGGTCGGCCTCTTCGGCGGCGCGGGCGTCGGTAAAACCGTCATCATTATGGAGCTCATCAACAATATTGCGCTGCACCACGGCGGGTTCTCCGTCTTCGCGGGCGTGGGTGAGCGAACTCGTGAAGGCAATGACCTCTGGCATGAGATGCAGGAATCCAAGGTCATCGATCCCGAGGATTTTACCAAGTCCAAAGCCGCGTTGGTCTACGGTCAGATGAACGAACCACCGGGGGCGCGTCTCCGCGTCGGCCTCACCGGCCTGACCGTCGCCGAATACTTCCGGGACGAAGAGCACCAGGACGTGTTGCTCTTCGTGGACAACATCTTCCGGTTCACCCAGGCGGGGTCGGAAGTGTCCGCCTTGCTCGGCCGGATGCCGTCGGCGGTCGGGTATCAGCCGAACCTCTCGACGGAGATGGGCGCGCTCCAGGAGCGCATCACTTCGACCAAGCGTGGATCGATCACCTCGGTACAGGCCATTTATGTGCCGGCCGACGACTTGACCGACCCGGCGCCGGCCACGGCCTTCGCGCACTTGGATGCGACCACCGTGTTGTCGCGGCAGCTCGCGGAGCTCGGCATTTATCCCGCCGTCGACCCGCTCGACTCCACCTCGCGAATCCTCGACGCACAGATCATCGGCGAGGAACATTACAAGGTGGCGCGTGGCGTGCAGTCCGTCCTCCAGCGCTATAAAGACCTGCAAGACATCATCGCCATTCTCGGCATGGACGAATTGTCGGAAGACGACAAGGTGGCCGTGGCCCGCGCGCGGAAGATCCAG
The DNA here is from genome assembly GCA_005116795.1 of Nitrospira sp. Lineage (GTDB taxonomy): Bacteria > Nitrospirota > Nitrospiria > Nitrospirales > Nitrospiraceae > RSF151. The sequence continues at coordinate 7,750 of SWDL01000389.1, forward strand.
CGGTTTCTCTCGCAGCCGTTCCATGTCGCGGAGGCCTTCACCGGCTCACCGGGCAAGTACGTGAAGCTCAAGGATACGGTGCGGAGCTTCAAGGAGATCCTGGAAGGCAAGTACGACCATCTGCCGGAACAGGCGTTCTACATGGTGGGGCCGATTGAGGAAGTGCTTGCGAAAGCCGAAAAGATGGGAGTGAAAGTCTGATCACGCCTCACGAGGGAATATGGCAGGAAAGTTATTATTGGAGGTCGTCGCGCCGGATAAGCTCCTCCTGAGCCAAGAGGTGGATGAGGTCATTGCCCCTGGTTCTGAAGGCGAGTTCGGTGTGCTCCCAGGTCATTGCCATTTCTTATCCACCTTGCGAATCGGCGAGCTGCACTATCGTGTCGGGGATCAGACCGGCTACATGTCCATTCTCTGGGGCTACGCGGAGGTCACGCCGAGCAAGGTCACGATCATGGCCGAGGTTGCGGAGAAGGCGGAAGACATCGATGTGGGCCGTGCCGTCGCTGCTGTTGAAAAAGCCGAGCAGCGCCTCAAGGTCGGTGGATTGCCATCCGAAGTCAAAGATGCCGAGATCAGTCTCGAAAAAGCTCGCCTTCGCAAGAAGATCGCCGACCGCGTCCGTAAGACGGGACACGCCTGAGCCCTCGGCCCATCTGATCCGTCTCTGCTGCGCGGTTGAATCGCCCACGCTCACCTCTTCCAGGGGGATCGTCGTACCCCACCCATAACTGGTCGAGCGGATCCATCCATGCTGACTGAGTTCGTCGTGACAGCCGGAGAGCAGCCCAAGCGGTTGGACGTCTTTCTCGTCAACCGTGAGCCGAGGGTATCGCGGTCGGCCTTACAGCGCTTGATGACACAAGGGCGCGTCCGACTCAACGGGCGGCCGGTGAAGCCAAGCCGGAAGATCAAGCCGGGCGACCAGATCGTCTTCGATACGCCGCAGGCCTCACCGCTCACGCTCAACGGTGAGCCGGTTCCCCTTGAGATTCTCTTTGAAGACGAGCACCTCCTTGTCCTCAACAAACCGGCCGGCTTGGTCGTTCATCCAGCCTCAGGCCACTGGTCCGGCACGTTGCTCAACGCGCTGCTCCATCATTGTGAGCGAGCCGGAGGAGCAGCAGCATCAATTGGCCGCAAGGACCGTCCAGGCCTAGTCCATCGCCTCGACAAGGACACGACCGGCGTGATGGTGATCGCGAAGACCGCTGCGGCCCACCGTGGCCTCGCGGCGCAATTCGAGCATCACACGATCGCCCGCCGTCTATGAAGCCCTGGTGTGGGGTGTGCCGATGCCTGCGCATGGACAGATCACACTCGACATCGGGCGAGATGTGAAAAACCGGAAGACCGTCTCGTCCCGGAGCGTGAGACCAAAACGGTCAGTCACTGATTATGAAGTGAGCCGGACGTACGGGACAGCCGCCGCCCACGTCCTGCTGTCTCCACATACGGGCCGGACACACCAGTTGCGTGTGCATCTGAGTGCCCTCGGCCATCCCATCATCGGCGATCCGGTGTATGGCGGCCCCACGCGCTCAACGGATGTGGGCATGGAGATCCCACGTCTGATGTTGCATGCCCGCACGTTGGAATTTTGCCATCCGTCTACCGGGAACCTTCAGGAACATAGGGCGCCGTCTCCGTCCGACATGGCCGGCGTCGAGCGGGCCCTCCATATCTTCGGGAAGCCTACCGACTCAACGGGATCGTCATGACGATCCCGCCCAATGCGAGAGACCATCGTCCGCCCCTCATGATGTCCGCCCGACCGC
>SWDL01000389.1:9627-16505 GCA_005116795.1 Nitrospira sp.
GTTGGACCTTCCTCGCTTTACCCTGATCGGAGCGACCACCCGGGCGGGCGCGCTGACCTCTCCACTCCGCGAGCGGTTCGGTCTGGTGAACCGCCTGGACTTCTACACGCCGGATCAATTGCAGAAAATCGTGACCCGGTCTGCCGGCCTCTTGGAGGTGCCCATTGAATGGGACGGCGCCGCCGAGATTGCCCGACGCGCCCGCGGGACCCCGCGCATCGCCAACCGCCTGGTCCGGCGGGTCCGGGACTTTGCCCAGGTGAAGGCCGAGGGGCGGATCACGCTGACGGTCGCGCAGGAAGCCCTGGTCTGGCTCGGCATCGATGCCGCGGGACTCGATGAGATGGACCGGAAAATTCTCGAAACCATCATCGAGAAGTTCGGAGGCGGTCCTGTTGGGGTTGAGGCTATGGCCGCTGCGGTCAACGAGGAAAAAACGACCCTCGAGGACGTCTACGAGCCCTATCTCATGCAATCCGGCTATCTGGAACGCACGGCCCGCGGGCGGCAGGCGACCGCGTTGAGCTACCAACACCTCGGCAAACCCAAAGTGACGCTCTTGTAGCCTCCCGTCCTCGTTTTCGGGCTCTTCCGGTGTTCGTGTAGGTTCTGACAGGACGGCAGACCTCTGCCTGACGGGTGAACCTATGGGGCCTCCTGAACGGTCCTGTTTCGTTTCCCGAGCAACCCCCCCAATCCCGTTGAGAATCCATGCAATTTTCTCCATCCTTACGGTATGATTTTCATCTTGCCTCTTAGAGGCTTCAGGCGGTGCGATCGTCCGTCCAGTCGGATGACCACCGGGGGGAATTCGTGTTGGCCAGAGACATCCACTCCTATCGAACCGAGATTGATCGGATCGACGACGAGATCCTCCGGCTCTTGAACGAGCGCTCCAAGAGCGTGCTCGAGATCGGCCGGCTCAAACGCCTATCCGACGGCGGCGCGAATCTGCACACGCCGGCCCGGGAAGCCGCCATCCTCGATCGCCTCATGAAGCAGAACGCCGGGCCCTTTCCGAATGAGGCCATTCGGCCTGTCTATCGGGAAATCATGTCGGCCTCGCTCTCCCTGGAAGGCCCCCAGCGCGTGGCCTACTTGGGCCCCCGCGCCACCTTCACCCATCTGGCCTCCATGAAGCAGTTCGGCGAGTCGGCTCACTATGTCCCGGTCACCGGCATCAAGGACGTGTTCAGCGAAGTGGAGCGTGGCCGGGCGCACTTCGGGGTCGTTCCCATCGAGAACTCGACCGAAGGCGTGGTCAACCACACGCTGGACATGTTCATCGACTCCACGCTGGTGATCTACGGGGAAGTGCTGCAGGAGATCTCGCATCAGCTTCTGTCGAAATCCGAGCGTGTGGAGGAGATCAAGAAAATCTATTCGCACCCTCATGCCATTGCGCAGTGCCGGAACTGGTTGGAGACCCACCTGCCCCACGTGCCCCTCGCCGAGGTCGCCAGCACCGCGCGAGCCGCGGAGTTGTGCGGGGACGATCCCTCCGCGGCGGCGATCGCCTCCGAGTTGGCCGCGCAGTTGTACGGTCTCAAGGTGCTCCGGAGCCGCATTGAGGACAACACGAACAACTTCACCCGATTCCTGGTCCTTGCGCAAAAGGCCCCCGAACGGACCGGCAAGGATAAGACCTCGCTGATGCTGTCGGTGAAGGACAAGGTCGGCGCGCTCTATGATCTCCTCAGGCCCTTCGCCTCCCTGGGGCTCAACATGACGAAGATCGAGTCCCGACCATCACGCCGCAAGGCCTGGGAATATCTCTTCTTCGTCGACATTGAGGGCCATGTGGATGAAGATCGGGTGAAGAAAGCCCTGGAAGAAATCAAGAGCCGCTGTCTGTTCATGAAAATCCTGGGATCGTATCCGTCACACACATGAATCTCGTGAACCGTGAAGCGTCGGAGCGGAGAGCATCGTGCTTGCGTGTCACGCGTCACGCTGCACGGGTGTGAAGTCATGCCACTCAAGGTTCACCCTGATATAGCGAGTCTGTCGCCGTACGTCCCCGGAAAACCAGTGGAAGAATTGGAACGGGAACTTGGGATCGCCAAGGCGATCAAGCTCGCGTCAAATGAAAACCCCCTGGGGCCGTCTCCGAAGGCGGTCTCGGTACTCGATCACGCTGCGCGGACGCTCCACCGCTATCCCGACGGCGGCGCGCATGCGCTGCGCGCCGCCCTCGCGCAACGATTCAAAGTGACGCCGGATCATGTCATCCTGGGCAACGGCTCCGATGAACTCATCGGGCTCCTGGCTCGGACGTTCCTGGCTCCTGGCGACGAGGCCGTCATGGCCTCGCAGACCTTCGTCATCTATAAGATGGAGGTCACCGCTGCCCATGGCGTGCCCGTCGTGGTGCCCATGCAGGACTGGCGACACGATCTGCCGGCCATGGCCCGCGCGATCACGAACCGGACCAAGCTCCTGTTCGTCTGTAACCCGAACAATCCGACGGGCACCATGGTCACCGCCCCCGACGTCGAGGCCCTGATGGCCCATGTGCCGGATCACACCGTCGTCGTGTTCGACGAAGCCTACTATGAGTATGTGCGGGACCAGGAGTTTCCGGACTCTCTCCGGTACGTGAACCAGAATCGCCCTGTCATCACGCTGAGAACCTTCTCGAAGATCTATGGATTGGCAGGGCTTCGGATCGGCTATGGCATCACGACGCCCGAGATGACCGACTATCTCAACCGGATCAGGCCGCCGTTTAACGCCAACAGCATGGCCCAGGCCGCGGCACTGGCCGCCCTCGACGATGAGCACCATCTCCGGGCCAGTCGCAGCTTGAATGAAACCGAGCGGCCTCTCGTGGAGGACGGGCTCAGACGTCTCGGCCTCCGGCCCGTTCCTAGTCAGACGAATTTTCTGTTTTTCAACGTCGGTCGAGACGGCCGGGAGGTCTTCGACGCCCTCTTGAGAGAGGGCGTCATCGTCCGGCACATCGAGGGCCCGATGATCCGGGTGACGATCGGATTGCCGGAAGAGAATCGTCGGTTTCTCGCGGCATTGACATCCATCCTGGGCCGATGAAGTCGGAGGAGCGAGGCACATTATGATCATCGTGTTGAAGCCGGAAGCAACGGAGCGCGACGTCGACCACATTCTGGATCGACTGCGGGAACTGGGATTGAAGTCGCACATTTCGCAAGGCGCGGAACGGACCATTATCGGAGTGATCGGGGACGACCGGATTCTCCAGAATCAGCCGCTCACGGCCTTCCCAGGCGTCGAGAGCGTCACGCCGATTCTGGCGCCTTGGAAGTTGGTCAGTCGTGAATTCCGCAAAGACGATACGGTCATTGAGGTCAACGGGGTCAAGGTCGGCGGCAAGAAGGTCGTGATCATGGCCGGGCCCTGCGCCGTGGAAAAACTCGAGCTCACGGTCGGGATCGCCCATGAAGTGAAGGGGGCCGGCGCGAGCATCTTGCGCGGCGGGGCCTACAAACCACGGACGTCTCCCTATTCCTTCCAGGGCGTGGGACGCGAAGGCCTGGACTATCTTCTGGAGGCCAAGAAACAAACGGGGCTGCCCGTCGTCAGCGAGATTCTGGATACGCGGGATATCGAACTCTTTCTCGAGAAGGCGGATATTATTCAGATCGGCGCGCGCAACATGCAGAATTTCGAGCTCCTGAAGGAAGTCGGCGCCTATGACAAGCCGGTCCTCCTCAAGCGCGGCCTGTCGGCCACCATCAAGGAGTTTCTGCTCTCGGCGGAGTACATCATGTCGCGCGGGAACCGGAACGTGATGCTGTGCGAGCGGGGCATTCGCACGTTCGAAACTCAGTATCGGAACACGCTGGACCTGGCCGCCATCCCCACCTTGAAGGAACTGTCCCATCTGCCCGTCATCGTCGATCCGAGCCACGCCACGGGCCGATGGAACCTGGTCGCGCCGATGTCCAAAGCCGCGATCGCCGCGGGCGCCGACGGACTTCTGATCGAAGTCCATTCCAATCCGGAATGTGCCCTCTGTGACGGGGAAGAATCGATCAAGCCCTCCAAATTTAAGGAACTCATGCGCGACCTTCGAAAAATCGGCGAAGCGGTCGGGCGCGAGATTTAAGTCGTATGGCGTCCCACCCCATCGCATCGCCTGCTCCCGCCCCCGCGCCTTCCTCGCCGCCGACTCCTCCTCCCGTCCACTTTGGAAAAGGCGCCAGCATCGGCGTGGGCCTCATCGGCGGATCGCTCGGCATGGTGCTCACGCACGAGCAGATGGCCGATGAGATCGTCGGGATCGGACGGCGCGTCGAGAACCTGAAAACCGCCGTGGCCCTCGGGGCCATTCATCGCTATGTCACGGACTCCCAGGAGGGCATTCGAGACGCCGACCTCATCGTCCTGGCCACGCCGGTGGATACCTATGAGCGCCAGGTGCGGGCCTGGAGGCCGTGGCTCCATCCCGGCGCCATCGTGACGGATGTCGGAAGCGTCAAGGGCGCGCTTGTGGAACGCGTGGAACAGCTCCTGCCTTCGGGCATCCGGTTCGTGGGCGCCCATCCGATTGCCGGTCGCGAAAAGACCGGCGTCGCCGCCGGGTCACTCACCTTGTTTCGGCAGGCCCGCTGCATTCTCACCCCGACCGCGACCACTGACGCCGCCGCACTCCAGCAGATTCGCGCGATGTGGGAGCAGGCCGGATCCACCGTCCTCACGATGGACCCGCATCTCCATGATCGTGTCCTCGGCGCCGTCAGTCATCTGCCGCATGTCGTCGCCTTTGGTTTGATCAACGCCCTCACGGAGATTCAGCGACGCGCGACGCCCGAGGTGGATCTGCTCACTTACGGGGGCGGGGGTCTGCGGGACACCACCAGGATCGCAGGCAGCTCTCCCGAGATGTGGCGGGACATCTGCGTGTGGAACAAAGACAACCTCGTAGACATGCTGGGCGACTTTGAAGAGCAGATCCGGCGCCTGAAGCACTTGATTAAGAACGGAGACGGTGTCTCGATCGAGCGTGAATTTGAGCGGGCTAAGACCGTGCGTGAACGGCTCCGGTGATCCGGGCAGGCCCGCAGGCAGGCATGAGTCGATGAACGAGACCGGCACACCGCAGACCACCGCATCGTTGACCCTCTCGCCTGGGGGTCCACTGCGCGGCAGCGTCGTGGTCCCCGGTGATAAGTCCATCACGCATCGGGCCGTGATCTTGAGCGCCCTGGCAGAGGGGAGCACCGTGATCACCGGCTATGGCCGTGGCGAAGACTGCCTCAACACCATGCGGGCCTTCCGGTCGATGGGCATTGCCATTGAGGAACAGCCGGATCGACTCCGGGTCTCCGGGAAAGGCCTCTGGGGGCTGACAGAGTCGACCACCGTGATCGACTGCGGGAATTCGGGAACCGGCATTCGTCTGCTCACGGGCCTGTTGGCCGGACAGGACTTCTTCTCAATTCTGACGGGCGACGAGTCGGTCCGCCGGAGACCGATGGGGCGCATCGTCAAGCCGCTGAGACAGATGGGCGCGTCGATCGCCGGACGAAAGGGCGGTGAGCTGGCCCCACTCGCCGTCACGGGCACGCGGCTCAGGGGCATGGCCTACGTCTCGCCGGTGGCGAGCGCGCAAGTCAAGTCCTCCCTCCTGCTGGCGGGACTGTTTGCCGAAGGCAAGACCACGATCACGGAGCCCAGCCTCTCGCGGGACCATACGGAGCGGATGTTCGGGTTTTTCGGCATCCCATTTGAACAACAGGGTTTGTCCGTGACGATGACCGGCCGGTCACCTTCTGGATGGCCGGGCAAACCGAATCTCAGGGTACCGGGAGATATCTCGGCTGCAGCCTTCTTCCTGGTCGGCGGTTCAGTGGTGCCCGGATCCGATCTCACCATCCGGGAGGTCGGCATCAACGCCACCAGGTCCGGCGTGCTGGATGTGCTCACGGCGATGGGGGCGAAGATCGACATCCTGAATCCTCGTGACGAAGCTGGAGAGCCGGTGGCCGATCTCAGGGTCCAGGCGGCCAGTCTCCACGGTGTGACGATCGGCGGAGCGTTGATCCCTCGGACGATCGACGAGATCCCGATCCTCTGTGTCGCGGCGGGCTTCGCGCAGGGGACCACGATGATCACCGGAGCCGGTGAACTGCGGGTCAAGGAAAGCGATCGGATCGCCGCCATCGCCGCCGCACTGAAGAAATTGGGCGTCGTGGTCACGGAACAACCGGACGGGCTGACCATTGCCGGCATCGGCGGAGCCGCAGGGCGCCGCTTTACAGGTACGGCCTGCCGGAGCTATGGAGACCATCGCATTGCCATGTCGCTGGCGATTGCGTCGCTGGTGTCCGACGCGCCCATTCACATCGATGATGCGGCTTGCATCGAGACATCTTTCCCGTCATTTGAATCCAAGCTGTTGGAATTATTGACTTAATTTGTATGGAGCCTTTACAATAGCCCCACTGGTTGACAAGACCGGCTCACAGAAGCCCCGGTTGATCGTCACCATCGACGGACCGGCCGGAGCCGGAAAGAGTACGGTGGCGCGCGTGCTCGCGCTCCGGCTCGGCTATCTCTATCTGGATACCGGAGCGCTGTATCGCGCCGTGGCGTGGAACGTTCAGCGGGCGGGGATCGCGCTCTCGTCGGCCGATGCCGTGGCCGCGCTGCTCGCGCAGACGACCATCCGGATCGAGCAACAGCCGGAGCGGACCTGCGTGTTCGTCGACGGGAAGGATGTCACGGGGGAACTCCGGGCTCCGGAGATCAGCAAGTTGGCGTCTCTCGTGTCCGCGATTTCGGTGGTTCGCGAGTGGCTACTCCCCGTGCAACGGGAGATAGGCCGCCTCGCGCTTGATTTTGTTGAGCGTCTGCCTCGGCCAGGCGCTAGTCGGCCTCGATCAACGCGCCATCAC
>SWDL01000389.1:16605-20223 GCA_005116795.1 Nitrospira sp.
CGTGCCGTTGCGGGAGTGTCCAAGATCGCAGATGGCCTGGGGATTGTCAACGGGCAAGTGGGCGTCACACGTGACGCGGCATGGGGGAAACGTCGGTCGGGAACGGACTTGGCGTCGGCAGTACTCCGAAGGGAGTAGGTCTAGCGGGGGGACGAGGTTCGGGGCCGGGTCTACAGGATGAACGATGACCCGCCTGCGCCGAGGCTTCGGCGGGCAGGAGGCTGAAGGCTGAACTGAGAAGAAGTGCTGCGTGATGGATAAGGCGTTTGAGGTGTGATGTCTGAGGCAGTTACCTCCCACCTCGGACCTCCCACCTCGAACGGTTTGCTGATCGCTACTGATGCAGATGCTTGAGGGCGGAGGCGCAGAGGATAATGAAGAGGCCGATCCACAGGGCGGCTCGTTGGAAGGGCACCGGCTCCCGCCGCTGTTCTGCCCGCTCCTCCTCGGATTCGTCGCCGGTCGAATCGGCGCGGAACAGGACGGTGTAGAGAAAGAGCGTGAGGATCGAGAGCACGAGGACGAGCTTGATGAAGAAGATGATCAGATACTTCGCATGGTACTGCAGACCGAGTTCCGTCTGCGAGGTGACCATCTTGTTGACGTAGTGCAGGTTGATCCCGCCCGTGAAGAGGATCACCACCAGCAGCACGCCGACGATGCGCTTGTAATACCGATAGAAGGCATCCGCGATGGGTTTCACATATTCTTTGGGGACGCTGGTCTGCAAGGCCGGCGTGACGGCCATCACCAGGAAGGCCAGCCCCCCGATCCAGATCACGGCCGACACCAGGTGAAACCAGTGATTGATGATCGGGATGATCTGATTGAAATCGGTGAGAAGGCTTTGAAGGGCGTCCATGGAGACCGTTATGCGTGAAGGGTGAAGCGTGAAGCGTCCGAATCCACGTTAGAATGTTTCATGAGAGCTCTCCTACGAGATACGCTTCACGAACGACGCTTCACTAGAATTTGAAGACCGGCGTGTCGTTGCCGAAGCGTTTCTTGCGTAACTCTTCCATGAGATCGACCGTCACGATCGCGAGTCCCTGCTCCCGTGCGTGCCGCTCGACGCCCTTCTTGACCATGGCTCGCAGGAAATACGGAATCCGGCTGAGGCGCAGTTGGGCGGCCTCGTCCCAGGCCACGGCGGACTCCTCGGGCGTATTGAAGGTCACGCGCACCTTCTCGCCGCCCTTCGGCTGGTAGAGGCACCACTGGTCTTCGTCCAGCCAGTCCCCATGATCGACGTAGGGCCGCGCCCGACAGCCGCCGCAAATCTCGCTGTACTCGCAGTCGCCGCACTTCCCTTTCAGGTGGGGGTAGCGGAACGAATTGAACACATCCGACTGGTCCCACAGGGTCGCGAAGCTCTGCTCACGCACGTTGCCCGCGGAGAGCGGCATGTAGGGGCAGGGCGTGAGTTCCCCATTCGGCGTCACTCGGGCGTAGTTCGTGCCGGCGAGACAGCCGCCGCCCATGTAGCCGGTGGCTTTCGTAATCGGAGAATTGGGATCGCGTTCGTAGGCGAGCCGTTTGAAGTGCGGGGCGCAACGCGCGCGCACCAGCATGCCGGGATAGTTCTGCTGGCAGTCCACGAGGTAGCCGAGGACTTCCTCGTACTGGGCCGGCGTGATGTCGGAGAGTTCCTCGCCGCGTCCCGTACAGACCATGAAAAAGACGTTCAGGACTTTGGCGCCGAGCTGATGGGCCCAGTCCACCACCGCCGGCAGTTCCTGATAGTTCATCGGCTGGGCGCTGAAGTGGACCTGGAATTGGAGGCCGTTGCGCTTGCAGGCTTCGATCCCGTCCAGCGCGCCTTGCCAGGCGCCTCGCACGCCTCGAAAGGCGTCGTGCTTGGCCGCATCCAGCGAATCGATACTGATGCCGACTCCCATGACGCCGATCTCCACGAGGCGTGCGGCCATCTTATCGTCGATCAGCATCCCGTTGGTGCCGAACACCACCATGAAACCGAGTTGCGCTGCGTGGCTCGCGATGTCGAGGATGTCGGGACGGGTCAAGGGCTCGCCGCCGGTGATGACCAACAGGCAGCCGCGGTTCACTTCGGCAATCTGATCGATCAGGCGGAAGCATTCCCCGGTGGTGAGCTCATCCGAGCCGCCGCCGGCTTTCGTGGTGGCGTCCAGATAGCAGTGATCGCATTTGAGGTTGCAGCGCTTGGTCAGATTGAGGGCGACAAGGAAGGGCTTGAAGTCATCCACCGTCCGGCCGTCGCCGGGTGCGGTGGATGGAGTCCCCTGCGTGATGAAGCGGGAGACCTGTTCTCCCAGGACGCCGAGACCTCCGGCGAGTTGAGGGAAGTTCAGAATTGGAAGGGTGCGACCCATGGGGGGAAAAGGTTGAGGTTCAGGTTGAGTGAATGAGCAATCTGGTCCCGAATTCGAAAGTCTTGTCTACTCCTCAGCCTTAGCCTCAACCTCAGCCTGTTTTTTGTGCCGCGGTCCCGGAGAGATTGGCGATGATGTCCTTCACATTCCCGGTCTTCATCGCCTCTTCCATGAAGCCCTTGGCGTCCTCGATGCCTTGATTGGCGACGTCGAGGGTGATGAGCGTCGCGCCGACCTTGCCGGCATGTTTCTGGATGAGCGAGCGGGTGCACTCCCGCATGAAGCCGGGCGGGACGCGTTCGAGACGCTGCTGCGCTTCGGGAGTCCAGGCGAAGCCATCGCCGGGGGCCTGAGCGGGTTTACCGGATTCCATAGGGGTGTCTCCAGTGGAGTGGCTGCCGTGCCCGCCGTTCTGGGGGATCCCGGCAATCAGCGCTTCTGCGCTCTCTGCGGTGCCGGCGCCCTTGTTGCCGAAGATGGGAGCGTAGTCCTCGGCCGCGGCTTCCTGAATCATGGGCGCCGCATATTCCAACGTCATCACCGTCATGCCCAGCTTGCGGGCCGTTTTCTCAATCTTGGCCTTGGCGCGCCGTCGCTGGAAGCCCGCGGGCACGGCCCGGATGGCGTCCTTCGCGTCCTTGGTCCACTGCATGGGGACGTCGTCGTAGGCGAGTTCCGTTTCCAGAGCGCCTTCCGCTTTTGCCGCGGCCTCGAAGATACTCTTATCCACTTTCTTGAACCGGGCGCCCTCGGCCCCGCAGACGGGACATTGCACCGGGGTCTCGCCCTTGCCGATATAGCCGCAGCCGTCGCACACAAAGTAGTCCTGGCTCATGCGATCCAGATAGGCTTGCGTGCCGGGGCTCACGGCCGGCTTCTCTTGCACGACATCCGTCATCATGCCGCTGAGCGTCTGGCCCATGAGGTCCTTGGCGACCGCGTCATCCGCCTGCATCTTGTTCCGGTCGACGCCGGCGGCGTCGAGGCTGCCGCCGAGGGCCCGCATGGCCTCCATCGCGCCTTTCGGGAGAATATGCCCGACCGCCGAATCCACCACGGAATTGGTGATGATCGTGTGGCCCTTCTCGATGGCGTACCGGTGAATCGCGGTTTTGGCGACGCCGCGCGCAAACACGGGAATTCGTTCCATGCGTCCGAGCGCTTCCTCGGTCCAGGCAATGGTGTATTCCGCCTGCGTGTCGATCGGCGGCACGTATGTCCGGTTGGACACCAGGACGTGGCAGGGCGCGCTCCGGAGGAGATTCTC
>SWDL01000389.1:20323-31661 GCA_005116795.1 Nitrospira sp.
CTCGATCCGATCTGACATCAGACGAAAATCACCCACTTGCCAGGACGAAGAGCCCTTATTTTAACGGAAGGCAGCCCGAACGCGACGTCCGTTCCCTACGCCCCGTGGCACTTCTTGTACTTCTTGCCCGATCCGCAGGGACAGGGGTCATTGCGCCCCACTTTGTCCTGTTGGCGCTGGACGGTCTTGACGGCCACCGGCTCCTCCCCGCGGTTGAGGATGAGGCGGGGCTGGGGAATGGCCGGCGCCGGAGTGGGTGGGGGCGTGGGGGCCGGGCCTTCGGTCCGGACCGCCTGGACCTTATAGAGGCGCTCGAGGGTGTCGGTTTGCACGCGGTCCATCAGGGCCGCAAACATGTCATAGCCTTCGCGTTTGTACTCGACGAGCGGATCCTTCTGCCCATAGCCGCGCAGGCCGATCCCGTCCCGGAGCTGGTCCATGCCGAGCAAATGATCCTTCCAATGATGATCGATCACTTGCAGCAAGATCATTTTTTCCAGGTAGCGCAGGAGGTCGGCGCCCAGGCTGCCTTCTTTCCGGCGGTAGGCGTGTAAGGCCCGCTCACGCAGCTCCTCCTTCAGCGCATCCCGCCCGAGTTCCTTGAGGTCGACGGCGTCGGCGCCGGCGGCAGGCATCTCGAAGAGATCGATCCCAAAGAGATTCAGCAGCGCCTCCTGGAGTCCCTTCAGATCCCATTCTTCGGGGTACTGCTCCTCGGGGCAGAAGGTGTCGACGTGGGCCTGCGTGAGGTCCCCGATCATGCCGTGGACTTCTTCCGTGAGATCGTCGCCGGCGAGGACGGCGCGTCGGTGCTGGTAGATCACCTCGCGCTGCTTGTTCATGACGTCGTCGTACTCGAGGAGCTGTTTCCGAATGTCGAAATTGTGCGCTTCGACCTTCCGCTGCGCGTTCTCGATGGCGCGCGTGACCATGCCGTGCTCGATCGGCACCCCTTCTTCCATGCCGAGCTTGAGCATGAGATTCGAAATGCGCTCGGAGGCGAAGATGCGCAGGAGATCGTCCTCCAGCGACAGGTAGAACCGCGAGGTGCCCGGGTCGCCCTGTCGGCCGGCGCGGCCCCGGAGCTGGTTGTCGATGCGCCGGCTTTCGTGCCGTTCCGTGCCGAGGATGTGGAGTCCGCCGACCGCCAGCACGTCCTGGCGATTTTTCTCGCAGTCGGCCTTGATTTGGGCCAGGAGCTCCTTCTGCCGGTCCTCCGGCAGCGTCTCATCCTGGTAGAGGATGCGTTTGAACTGGAAGTCGGGGTTGCCGCCCAATAAGATGTCGGTGCCGCGGCCGGCCATATTGGTGGCGATGGTCACCGCGCCTTTCTGGCCTGCTTGCGCGATGATCTCGGCCTCTTTTTCGTGGTACTTGGCGTTCAAGACATGGTGCTTGATGCCGTGCCGCTTGAGGTGCCCCGCCAGCCGCTCGGACTTTTCGATGGAGATGGTGCCGACCAGGACGGGCTGGCCCTGCTCATAACACTCCTTGATTTCCTGCACGATCGCGTCGAATTTTTCGCCCTCGGTGCGGTAGATCACGTCGGCGTAGTCCTTCCGGACATTGGTCCGGTTCGTGGGCATCACATTGACGTCGAGGTTGTAGATCTTGGCGAATTCGGGCGCTTCGGTGTCGGCGGTGCCGGTCATGCCCGCCAGCTTCTTGTACATGCGGAAATAGTTCTGGAACGTGACCGAGGCCAGCGTCTGGTTTTCGTTCGCGATCTTGACGCCTTCTTTCGCTTCGATGGCCTGGTGCAGCCCGTCGCTCCAGCGTCGGCCCGGCATGAGGCGGCCCGTGAATTCGTCGACGATGAGGACCTCGCCGTCTTTCACGACGTAATCGACGTCCCGCTTGTACATGGCATAGGCCAGCAGCGCCTTGATGACGAGGTGGACCAGGTCCATGTGTTCCAGGTCGTAGAGATTGTCCACGCCCAGGAGCTTCTCGACACGGCCGTTGCCCTCTTCCGTGAGCGTCGCGGTCTTGGTTTTCTCTTCGATCGTGAAATCGCGCTCGATCGTGAGCTGCGGGATGATCGAGTTGATGCGGTAGTAGAGATCGGTCGATTCGTCGGTCGGGCCGGAAATAATCAACGGCGTGCGGGCCTCGTCGATGAGAATGCTGTCCACCTCGTCGACGATGGCGAAATGGAGCTCCCGCTGCACGCACTGATTGACGTGGTTGACGATCAGGTTGTCGCGCAGGTAGTCGAACCCGAACTCGTTGTTGGTCCCGTAGGTGAGATCGGCCCGATAGGCCTCCTGTCGCGTGCAAGGCCGCAGATGCTGCAGGCGCTTGTCGGGCGCATCGTAGGCCGGATCGAACAGGAACGAGGCGTCATGCTGGATCACGCCGACTGACAGCCCCAGCGACAGATAGAGCGGGCCCATCCACTGGGCGTCGCGCTTGGCCAGGTAGTCGTTGACCGTCACGAGGTGGGCGCCGCGGCCCGACAAGGCGTTCAGATAGAGCGGGAGGGTGGCGACGAGCGTCTTGCCTTCGCCGGTCTTCATCTCCGAGATCTTCCCGTGGTGCAACACCATGCCGCCCAAGAGCTGGACGTCGAAGTGCCGCATGCCCAGCCGGCGACGGGAGGCTTCCCGGCAGACGGCGAAGGCTTCGGGGAGCAAGGCCTCCAGGCTCTCCCCGTCCGCAAGACGCTTGCGAAACGCTTCGGACTTCTCCGTCAACGCGGCATCGGGAAGGGGGAGCAGGGAGGATTCAAGTCCGTTGATCCGATCCACCAGGGGACGGAGGGCCTTGATCTCGCGGTCGTTCTTGCTGCCGAAGATGAGATTGAGCAGACGGGTCAGCATGATGGCGATCGAACCGGACGCATGATATTTTGCCAGTATACCCGAAAAAGAGGTCCGATCAACAAGAACAAGCGGCGCGCGCATCACCCGCCTGGGACCTATGGCCTTGACAGGGGAGCTCGCCTCGTCATAGGATGCGGAGCTTTTTTCGAGAGGATGGTGTCGTGAGCGTACCATTCCGACGGTCGGTGGCCCTCAGTCTCGCCCTCTGCCTGCTCCTCATGAGCGGGCTTTTCTACGCGCAGGCGGTCCCCCACACGTTCCACCACGCGCATCATCAGGCGGCGACGCACAGCACCGCCCTCTGTTCCTGGTTGTGCGCGGCCGGCCAAGTCCTCGATGGGGCGTCGGTGTTCATTCAGACGACCTCCGCTCCTCTTGGATTCATGGGCCGGGTGATTGCCGCTGTCCCGGGCAGCGCGGATCGACCCTTCATTCCCTCCCGCGGTCCTCCCGCTTTTTCCGTCTAACGCTTCGACGTTTTTCACAATAACATAGCCTCGGGTTGAGCGAGCGGACGTTCCCTCGTCCTCCCCACACCACCAACAGCGGTCTGCGCGACCAGCCGCCGGGCTTGGCGGCGTAAGGAGGGTGAGGGAGACCGAGATCGTGAACCAATCCACGCTCGGGATGTCTGCGCGTTCGGCCCAGAGAGAATTCTTAACGAGTCGGCGCCTCGATCGGCGCCCGGCTTGTCGGAGAGAAGGAGACTGGGATGGACAGCAGAGTCTTGCGACATTCGATGAAAGGGGTGGCCGGCCTCATGGTCTGGATCACCATCGCGTTTGTCGCGCCACGCGCCGACGCAGCCTGCGGCGCGGTGCAGTGTTTCGTGGTCATCGGCTCACAGCAGCAGGTATCTCAGCAAGGCCTCTTGGCCGTGAACCTGTTTTACAACTACACGCCGATGCGGTTGCTCGATGACACCAACGGCGTCATTCCCGCCATCAACCAGAGAGAGCGGCGCTTGATTCTCGACCATCATCAGGAAGCCAAGACGATCACGCAGAACGTGACGTTGGACCTGAACTATGGCGTGACCGACCGGTTCGGCATCGAAGTGATGGTGCCGTACTTCAGCCGGAGGCACTCGCACCTCGACGAGTTGGGCGAAGCGAACGGCGGGGCCGGGGAGAACGTGGATTTCGGCGACAATGGATTGGGGGACATTCGGTTGATCGCCAAATATAACGTCCTGTCCACGCTCCGGGGCACGCTGGTTCCGGGATTCGGGGTGGAGCTGCCCACCGGCAAGAGCCGGTCGCTCGATGCGGCCAACGGCGTGATGGAGGCCCCGACCCAGCTTGGGCGAGGACAGGCCGGCTTGATCGGGTCTCTCTATCAGACCTACCAGGTGATTCCGCAGCGGGTGAGCCAATTCGCGCTCGCCAGCTATCGGCATACGTTCCGGAATAATGACGGGTATCAGTTCGGGGACGAATATCTCTTGAACGCCGGGGTAAACGTCGTGACCGTGCCCTGGCTGACGCTGACCGGGCAGATCAACTACCGCTACACGACGCACGACAATATCAGCGCGTCGTTGGAACGGTCGCTCAGTCCGGCCGACCCGGGTTTCCCCGACGACCCGATCGTGCTCGACTCGACGATTCTGAGCCGCCGCGTGCCGAACACAGGGCACACGTACCTGGCCTTTACGCCCGGCTTTCAAATCAGCGCCGGCGCGGCCACGTCGTTCTATTTTTACTCGTCGATTCCGATGGCGCGTGACTCCAATAATAACCTCGCGCAAGGGGTCAGTTACGTGTTCGGCTTGACGCAGTATGTGGACACCAGCAAGTTGTTCGGCTCGAAAACTGCCGCGAATTGAACGTCCGGAAAAGGAGTGATCCGATGAACCTCGTGCGTCTTCTCATCATGCTGGTCGGTTTGGTGATGGTCCCGCCGAGTTCCCAGGAGGCGGCTTGGGCGATGGGCGAACGCCCTCCTGTGGTGGGAACCGCGGCGGCTGATTTTTCGCTTGTCGATCTGGAGGGAAAAGTCCACCGATTGAGCGACTATCGCGGCCAGGTCGTGTTGGTGAACTTTTGGGCCACCTGGTGCAAGCCCTGCACGACTGAAATGCCCGCCATGCAAACGACCTATGATCGGCTGCGCGAGCAGGGCTTCATCGTGCTGGCCGTCAATGAACTTGAGGATGAAGCGAAGGTTCGCGAACACATCCGCACCTATGCCCACACCTTCCCGGTGCTGTTGGATCGGGACAACCGCGTGGCCAACATGTACGGGGTCTTCGGTCTGCCCGTCAGCGTGTTTGTGGACCCGCAGGGCATCGTCCAGGAGTATGTGAGAGGCGGGTTGCTGACGGAGCAACGGATCGCCGACGTGGTCGGTCGGATCAAGGGGCAGGCGGGGCCGCGTGTCGCCGCCGCTCGTTGAATTTACCGGCTGGTTCCGCGTAGAGTCTCACCCTCACCATTGGAGGGAGGACCCATGAGTGGATATCCAAAGAGGCGGATCGGATTCGGTTGGTTGGTGGTGTGTTGTGCGCTGGGCTTGCCGCAGGCATGGTGGGACGTCTCTGCCGCCGGGCCGACCGGACAAACGGACCCGTCCCGTCGAGAATACATGAGGGGCGTGGAGCTGTTTCATGACGGGAGCTTCAATGAGGCGGTCAAAGCGTTCAGGAAAGCCATCGACCTCGATCCGAAACTCGCCGAGGCGCACTTCCACTTGGGCCTGGTCTATTACCAGGGCAAGCGGCAACTGGCCGAAGCCGTGACCGAGATGAAGCAGGCCATCCAGATCAATCCGAGTTACGTGGACGCTAACTATGAGCTGGGCCTGCTGTATCAGATCCAAGGCAAGTTCGCGGATTCCGAGCAAGCGCTCAAACGCGTGATGAGCCTCTCCCCCAAGCACGAAGATGCCCATTGGGCCCTCTCCCGTCAGTATCTGAGAAACCGCGAAATCGGGAAAGCGACGACCCTGTTCTTGGCTCTCCTGGACTTCAAGCCGGATCACACCGGGGCGCTCTACAGCCTGGGCGTCATTTACGATGGACAGGGCGAGAGCGCCAAGGCGCGAGAAGTTCTGCAGCGGCTCACCAAGACGGACGCCTCACACCCGGACGGCTGGTATCTCCTCGCTCGCCTCGAAGAGAAAGAAAACAATCTGCCCAAGGCCGCGCAGGCCTATCAGATGGCCATCACGGCAAAGCCCGATCTGGTCGATGCGCACTACAACCTGGGCTACGTCTACAAGAGCCAGAACAAGGCACAGGAGGCCCAGAAAGAGTTTCGAGAAGTGCTCCGCCTCCGACCCGAGTATGCCGAGGCGCACATGAGCCTCGGCGATCTCTATACGGAACAGGGCCGTCTCTTTGAAGCCGAGGACGAGTACCTGACGGCCGTGCGCCTGAAGCCCAATCTGGCGGAAGCCCATTTCAATCTGGGGCTGTTTTATGAGCTGCACAAGAAGGACAATCTCAGCGCCCTCGCCCAGTACCGCAAGTACTTGGAACTCGGCGGGAAGGACGAGCGGGCGGAACGGATCGTCGGACAGTCGGGACGGTGAGCACAGCGGGAAAGAAAACGAGAGGGACGTATGAATCGGATCACGGTTGGAATGGCTGTCATGCTGTCGTTGCTGTCGCTGATGGGGGCGGTAGGGGCCGAGGTCTTCGCGCAGGCCAAGGCCGAAAAAACCTTTACCGCCGTGCTGACGGACGCCCAGGGGGTCGAGACCGAAGTCAGAAACGTCGTCTATTACTGGGAAGAAAAACTCACCGACACCTCGTTCATTCCGCATGAGCTGCGGCACATGCCGGTCAAGCGCGGCGCGGCGACCGTCCAGGTCAAGTTCGAGACCATCAAGCAGATCGACGTCAAGCCCGGAGCGGACAAGGCCCTTCCGGCGCTGACCATCACGCTGACCAACGGCAAGACGGGGGAGTTTTCGCCGGCCATCAACGGCAGCTTCCGCGGCGAGTCGGATTTCGGCCAAGTGGATGTGCCGCTGGGCACGGTGGCCAAAGTCGTCTTGAAGTAGCGCGGATCCTTCCGATGGAAGAGCGAGGAGAGCAGGCATGAGTGAAGGAGTGGCGCAGGATCCACGAATGCCGACCCATCCGGCCCAAAGCTGGGGGGTGTCCATCCTTGGCCATGGGGTCGCGTTGTGGGTCGCGTTGTTCGTCCTCGGCGACCTGACATTCGTGCCGAAGGAAGAGCCCTTTCGATGGGACGTGTCGATGGTGGAGCCGCCGCCGCAGCCGACGGCCGAACCGGTCCCCACCCTCGCCGAACCGGTTTCGGTGACTGCGCCCCAAACACCGGCGACCTCAGCGACGGAGGTGGTCCAGACGGTCCAGCCCTTCCAGCGTGTTGAAACGCGGGAGGTCCAGCGCGACATCCCCCAGACGCGACCAGTCGAGCAGGCGGTGGAGCGGACGGTGAGCCAGCCTGTAACGAGACCGGTCGAGACGGTGGTGCAAGCCGGTCCGGCCGCGGCGAAGGCGACTCCGTCCCCCGTGATCGAGGCAACGGCCATTGAGACGGCCTCGGCGTCGGTACGGGAAGTCGTGAGGCCCAACACGACGGCCACGGTTGCGCCCGCCCCTGTTGTGACGACTCCTCAGCGCGAAGCCGTGGCGCAAGCCAGCCGGGCAATGGCCAGCCCGGCGCCCCTGGTCAGGACCTCTCAGCCCGAGTCCGTCGTGCAGGCCGGCCAAGCCCTGGCCAAGGCGGCCCCGACTCCCGTGGTCGAGTCGAAGGCCATCGAGACGGCGTCGGCGCGAGAAGTCGTGGCGTCCAAGGTGGTCTCGGCGCCGCCGGCCGGCCCGATTGACGCACCGTCCCAGCCGGCGCAGGAAGCCACAGTGCGGCAGGTTCCCATGCGCAGACCACTAGACGGCCTTACGTCCGGATTAGGGTCTTGACGCGTTCGGTTGATTTCCCTACACTTGACAGCACTCCCTGTATTTTCAGTAAGTTAGAGTAGGGTCACGCGAGTAGGCAGGTAGGCCTTTTGTTCGTGGCCGGTAGTCCATTTGACGGATTGAGTCAGGGAACTATTTTCGATAAGCTAGCGGTCCTTTTTCGCGACTCGCCGGTCATACAGTCATAAAGGAGCGGTGTCTCATGGCCAAGGTGCTCGAAGGCCCCGGGATGGGGCTGATGAAGAAGTGGGGGATCAACGTCCCCGACTATGTCGTCGTCACGTCGGTCGATGAACTCACCAAACTGGGCCAAGCCAACGAGTGGCTGAAGACATCCAAGCTGGTGGTCAAGGCCCATGAGGCGCTCGGGTCCCGCTTCAAACTCGGCCTGGTCAAAGTGAATCTGGATTTCAACGGCGCCGAGGCGGCGACGAAAGACATGATCGGCCGCCAGGTCGGCAGCATTACCGTGACCCAAGTGATCGTGTCTGAAATGATTCCCCATCAGGAAGAATATTATTGCGCGGTACAGTCGACCCGCGAAGGCAGCGAAATCCTCGTGGCTCACTGCGGCGGGATCGAAGTCGAATCCAATTGGGACCGCGTCAAGCGGCTCACCTTGGATGTGGGCCGGAGCCCATCTGCGGAAGGGCTCAAAAAGCTCGCGAAGGATGCCGGGTTTACCGGCCCGATGGCCGAGAAGATGGCCGAGTTCGCCGGCAAGATGTTCGCCTGCTTCGACAACGAAGACGCCCAATACCTTGAGGTGAATCCCGTCGTCACGCGCGAACGCGACGGCGAGCTCGTGGCGCTCGATGCGGTCACGTTGTTGGATGGAGACGCCAAGTTCCGCCACCCGGATTGGAACTTCGCCTTTGCCGCCGAATTCGGCCGGGCCTACTCCAAGCACGAGATGGACGTGATGGCGGTCGATGCCAAGATCAAGGGCTCGGTCAAGTTCATTGAGATTCCCGGCGGAGACACGGCCATGCTGCCGGCCGGCGGCGGGGCCAGCGTCTATTATTCAGACGCCGTCGTCGCGCGCGGGGGTAAGCTCGCGAACTATGCCGAGTATTCCGGCGATCCGCCCGATTGGGCCGTCGAAGTCCTCACCGAGAAAGTCTGTTCGTTGCCTGGCATCAAGAACATCGTCGTCGGCGGCGCGATCGCGAATTTCACGGACGTGGAAAAAACGTTCGGCGGCATCATCAACGGGTTCCGCAAGGCCAAGTCCGAGGGCAAGTTGAACGGCGTCAAGATCTGGGTGCGCCGCGGCGGCCCGCGCGAAAAGGAAGGGCTCGATGCGATGCGCGCGCTGAAGGACGAGGGGTTCGACATTCACGTCTTCGACCGCAACACACCGCTCACCGACATCGTCGATAAGGCGCTCCAGCAGAATTGACGAATTGGTGATTGGGCGATTGCGCGATTTGGCGAAGTAAGATTCACCAAATCTCCAGATCAACAAATCACCAAATTCTGAAGATGGAGAGAATCCGATGAGCATTCTGGCAAACAAAGACACCCGCGTGGTGATCCAGGGGGGCCAAGCCGGCGTCAATGCCGCCCGCCGCATGGCGGAGTTCTGCTATCTGATCAAGAAACCGCTCAACGTCGAAGCGTTCGTCTATCCCCCGGATGCCGGGAAGACCAACGAAATCCCCTACGGCAGTGGGCTCCTCGCCATCCCCATCTACAAGACCATCGCGGAGGCGACCACACACCATCCGCAGATCAATACGAGCCTCGTCTATATCGGGGCGGATCGCGCGATGAAGGGCGGGATGGAGGCCTTGGATAACACGCACATCAACGTGGTCTCCATGATCACCGAAGGGGTGCCCGAAAAGGACGCCAAGTTGCTGGGTGTCCATGCGCGCAAGCTGGGCAAGGTGTTCAACGGCCCTTCGTCCATCGGTGTCATTTCAGCCGGCGCCTGCCGATTGGGCGTGATCGGGGGGGCCTTCGACAACCTCGTGATCTCAAAGCTCTATCGTGAGGGATCGTTCGGTGTGATCACCAAGTCCGGCGGCCTCTCCAACGAAATCATCTGGATCTGCTCGCAGTTTGCCGACGGCATTACGACCGCCATCGGGATCGGCGGCGATGCCTATCCTGGGACCGACTACGTCAGCTACCTGGACATGTTTGAGAACGACCCGCAGACCAAGGCCGTCGTGATCGTCGGCGAAATGGGCGGCGATCTGGAAGAGCGGGCGGCCGAGTGGTACGGCGCCAAGAAGCGTCGGGTCAAGCTCATTGCGGTCGTGTCAGGTTTCTGCCAGGAGAGCCTCCCGAAGGGGATGAAGTTCGGTCATGCCGGCGCCAAAGAGGGGATGAAGGGCGAAGGCTCGGCACGTTCCAAGTCGGACGCGCTGAAGAAAGCCGGGGCGCTGGTGCCGCCGACCTTCGGCGCGCTGGGCCCTGCGATCAAGGAAGCCTATCAGGAATTGTTGAAAACCGGCCAGGTGAAGGAAGTTGTCGAGCCGGCCGTCCTGCCGAGGTTGCCGAAGTCGGTGGAAGAGGCGATGAAGTCCGACGAAGTCATGGTCGCGCCGCTGATCCGCACGACCATCAGCGACGACCGGGGCGATGAACCCTGTTATGACGGGTATCCCGCTTCTGAGCTGATCAACAAGGGGTACGAGATTCCGCACGTCATCGGACTCTTGTGGGACAAGCGACTCATCTCGAAGCAAGAAGCCGAAATCATCAAGCGCATCATGATGCTCTCCGCGGATCACGGACCCTGCGTCAGCGGCGCCTACGCGACGATTCTCGCGGCTTGCGCCGGCATTGGTCTCTCGCAGTCGGTCGCGGCCGGTATGATCATGATCGGTCCTCGCTTCGGCGGCGCAGTGACGGACGCAGGTCGATTTTTCAAATATGCCGTCGAGAACAAGATGTCGGTCGATGAGTTCTTGGCGTACATGAAAAAGAATCATGGACCGGTGCCGGGCATCGGCCATCGCGTCAAGAGCCTGCGCAATCCGGACAAACGGGTGAAGGAGTTGGTCGGGTACGTCAAGAGCCTGAACATCAAGACGCCCTGCCTCGATTTCGCCCTCGAAGTCGAAAAGATCACGTCAGTGAAGAAAGACAATCTGATTCTCAATGTGGACGGGACGATGGCGGCGGTGCTCGTCGATATCGGATTCCCGGTGGACAGTTTGAACGGGTTTTTCATCCTGTCGCGTACGATTGGGCTGATCGGGCATTGGGTGGATCAGAAGCGCCAGGACAGCCGGCTGATTCGGTTGTTCGATTTCCTGGTCAATTACGCGGCGCCGAAGCGGAGAGAAGTGCCGCCGCTGAAGTAGCACGTCAATGGTCAATGGTCATCGGTCATTCGACAAGACAGTGAAGAGTTCCCTGTTCTCACGGTTCACGATTGACGAATGACGGTTGACGTTTTTAGGAGATACATCATGTCGATGGAACTGGCCAAGACACTCTACGCCAAGATGCCGGCGGCGAACGAGAAGGCCCGGAAGAAGTTCGGCCGCGCCCTGACGCTTTCTGAAAAAGTGCTGGTGTCCCATGCGGACAATTTCGATACCCAGACCTGGGACCGCGGCAAGGCGATGTTGGCCCTGCGTCCGGATCGTGTGGCGATGCA
>SWDL01000389.1:31761-39154 GCA_005116795.1 Nitrospira sp.
CGATGCCGACGGGAATCTCCATGTGAAAAAGGGCGGCGGCAGCTCGAAGCCGAGGCTCCTGACCGCCTCCGACTATACCGGCCTTGAAATCATGCGGGTGCTCAAGGACGAGGTGTTGAACCAGAAAATTCAGCTCCTTGAATTCTGCGCCGCGATCGAATTGCTGAGCGACGGAAAGAGGACCTGTACCGGCGCCGTGCTCCGCGACCTCGACAATAAGCGGTTTATCGTGGTGGCGGCCAAGACCGTGATTCTGGCGACCGGCGGGATCGGCCGGCTCCATATCCAGGGGTTCCCGACCAGCAACCACTACGGGGCCACAGGCGACGGATTGACGATGGCGTATCGAATGGGCGCCAAGCTCATGCATGTCGATACCTTCCAGTACCATCCGTCAGGCGCGGTGTATCCTGAACAGCTCATCGGGGCCTTGGTCACCGAGGGGATTCGGTCTGAAGGCGGCCACCTTGTCAATGCCAAGGGAGAGCGCTTCATCAACGAATTGGATACCCGCGATGTGGTCTCATCCTCGATCATCCGGGAGTGTGAAGAAGGCCGAGGCATCCGCACCATGTCGGGGCGGGTGGGTGTCTGGCTGGATACGCCGCTCCTTGATGTGGAACATGGTCCTGGGACGGTGCAGAAACATTTCCCGGCGATGGTGACGCAGTTCGAGCGCTTTGGGATCGATATCTCGAAGGACCCGGTGCTCATCTATCCGACCCTGCACTATCAGAACGGCGGGGTGAAGATCGACACGAACGGCGAGTCGGAGACGAAGAATCTGTTCGTGGCGGGCGAAGCCTCCGGAGGATTGCACGGACGGAACCGTCTGATGGGGAACTCGCTGCTCGATCTCATGGTCTTTGGGAAACGGTCGGGCAATACGGCGGCGGCCCGCGCGGCCACCATTTTCCAGGGGGACCTGACTTTGGAGCACGTGGCCCGTTTTCGCAGTGAGGCCAAGAAGCACGGCGTGTCGTCGGATGTTGTGTCTCCGATGGTGCTGCCAAGTTATGCCAGGAAAGAAGGCGAGCGGCGGGAGGAACGGACTGAACGGCGAAAGGGACTGCCTTCCTGAGCGCATGAGACCGAACAGCGGCGCATCCTCCTGCGTGCCTCTTACCTTGAACCTTTACCTCCGACCGAAGGGAGTGACGTGAACATTCACGAATTCCAGGCCAAACACCTCTTTGCGCAGTTCAATGTGCCGGTGCCACGCGGGAAAGACATCAAGACGCCTGTGGCGGCCGAGAAATGGGCGGCGGTCCTCAATGCCCCGGTGTTCGTCGTCAAGGCCCAAATCCATGCCGGGGGCCGCGGCAAAGCCGGCGGGGTCAAGATCACGAAGGACCGGACACAGGTGCCGGTGTTGGCCAAGGAGATATTGGGGAAAACCCTGGTCACGCACCAGACGGGACCCAAGGGCCGGAAAGTGCGCCGGCTGCTCATCGAGGAAGGCGCCGACATTGCGAAGGAGCTGTACCTGAGCCTCTTGGTCGATCGAGAGACCGGATGGCCGGTCTTCATCGCCAGCACCGAGGGCGGGATGGAGATCGAGGAAGTGGCCGCCCACACACCCGAGAGGATCATCAAGGAGCTGATCGATCCGGCGGTGGGGTTTCAGGGCTACAACGGCCGTAACGTCGCCTTCGCGCTTGGCCTGAACACGATCGAGCCGGCGGTCATCACTCCCTTTGTGCAGATGCTCGGCAATCTCTATCGGTTGTTCATGGAAAAGAACGCGGCTTTGATCGAAATCAATCCGCTGGTCATCACCACGGACAAAAAGCTCGTGGCGCTGGACGGCAAGGTGTCGTTCGACGACAACGGGCTCTTTCGGCACGAAGACGTGCAGGCCATGCGGGATCTGCACGAAGAAGAGCCGCTGGAAATCGAAGCCGGTAAGAACAATTTGAACTACGTGAAGCTCGACGGCAACATCGGCTGCATGGTGAACGGCGCCGGGCTGGCGATGGCGACCATGGATGTCATCAAGCTGGCGGGCAGTGAACCGGCCAACTTTCTGGACGTGGGCGGTGGAGCCACCAAAGAAACCGTGGCGGCTGGATTTCGCATCCTGCTCAAGGACCGGAACGTGAAGGGCATCTTCATCAACATCTTCGGCGGCATCGTGCGTTGCGAGCGCATCGCCCACGGCGTGATCGAGGCCGCGAAGGAAGTGAACATCAAGATTCCGGTCGTGGTGCGACTGCAGGGAACGAATGCAGAAGAAGGCCGGAAACTGCTGAAGGAGTCCGGTCTCAAAGTCGACGTCGCGACGGACCTCTGGGAGGCGGCGCAGAAGATTGTGGCGGTGACGGGAAAGAAGCGAAAAATGGCGGCGCCCGCGGCGTGAAGAGCGGGACCTGTCGCCGAGCAGCCCAACCGTGCTCGCTCCACCCATTCCCCAGTGGGTCCCTTACGCTGCGCGCGCATGGGCGCCCGCTCGGCGCCACCCGTAATGGGTCAGGTCCCCGTCACTGTGAGGAGGGCGGAGGAGCAAGTGAAGAAGAAGGGAAAGTTGTGGCGGTGACGGGCAGGAAGCGGGCGGCGGCAGGCTTCAACCTCGGCAAGGAGGGGAGACGGCGGTGCATCTAGCGAAGGCGCTGCGTTCGCCGCGCGAGAAGCTGGGTGACTACGCACTCCTACCCCGGCTGATCGATAAGGTCCGGCTTTATGCCAGAGGGGAATTGCCGTCCGAGTATCACAAGAACCTGTTGGGCACCGGGCCGTTGACTCTGGATCGGCGATTTCTGGTCTTCACCGGGCTGGACCGGGATGAGTTTCGGCAAGCGATTCTCTCGGCGAAGTCGGACAAGGAAGTGCTGGCCTGGGCCGAACAACATGCCAGACCCCATACGCCGGCTGAGAGGCGGCAATGGGCGTCGGAAATCGAAGCCTATCGGCCGGATCCGGATGTGGCCGAATATCGACGGAGGATCTATCCAGGACTGGCGGCCAGGATCGACGTTGCCGCATTGAGTGTCTTCGATATTATCGATATGGATGAGGGCCGAATGGCTTTGCCTGACGGACGACAATTTTTTGGTGAGGGGGAATCGTGAGCATTCTGGTGAATAAAAGCACGAGAGTGGTGGTGCAGGGGATTACGGGCAAGGAAGGGTCGTTCCATGCGACCCAGTGCAAAGCCTACGGGACGAAAGTGGTGGCTGGTGTGACGCCGGGGAAGGCTGGGCAGGAAGTTGAAGGCATCCCCGTGTTCAACACGGTGGCCGATGCGGTGAAAAAGACCGAGGTGGTGCGAGATGCACCACTTGGCCATGATCGAGCCGCCGCGCGAGACGATGCCGGTGCGCCGGTTCGCCGTCAGGTGGATGAAGGCCAGGCGCACGCCGGCGTGGATGGTGAAGTAGTCCACGCCCTGCTCGGCCTGCTCGATCAGCGTGTCGCGATAGATCTCCCAGGTCAGGTCCTCGGCCTTGCCGCCGACCTTTTCCAGCGCTTGGTAGATCGGCACGGTCCCGATCGGCACCGGCGCATTGCGGATGATCCACTCGCGGGTCTCATGGATATTCTTGCCGGTGGAGAGGTCCATCACCGTGTCGGAGCCCCAGCGGATGGACCAGATCATTTTCTCGACTTCTTCTTCGATCGAGGACGCCACCGCGGAGTTGCCGATGTTGGCGTTGATTTTCACCAGGAAGTTGCGGCCGATGATCATCGGCTCGCTCTCTGGGTGATTGATGTTGGAGGGGATAATGGCCCGCCCCCGCGCCACTTCATCCCGCACGAACTCCGGTGTGATCACGGGTGGAATGGCTGCGCCCCAGGCCTGGCCTGGATGCTGGGCCATCCCACTCTGACCCCGATGGCCGTGTTGCGAGGCGGTCAAATCCCGCATCCGTTCCCGCTTCTGGTTTTCCCGGATCGCGATGAACTCCATCTCCGGGGTGACGAGGCCTTTTCGCGCATAGTGCATCTGGGTCACGTTCATGCCGGACTTGGCGCGCCACGGCTTCCTCACGTGGGCAAACCGAAGCGAGTCGAGTTTCGGGTCGGTCGCGCGTTGCCGTCCGTATTCCGATGTCACGGCGGGCAGTTCATCCACATCACCGCGCCCGACGATCCACGGGCGGCGCAGCGGCGTAAGCCCGGCTCGAGCATCGATCAGCGCCTGGGGATCGGTATACGGACCCGAGGTGTCGTACACCGTCACCGGATGGTTGGGGACTGCAGGCCCTCCGTTGGCGGAGTGCGTCGATGTCATGGCGATTTCTCGCATAGGGACGCGCACGCCGGGCTGTGTGCCCTCGACGTAGATTTTCCGAGAGGCCGGGAACGGCGTCGTGGTCAGGGACGAGGCTCCCGCAGGGGACGGATGTCCGCTGCCCGATCCTGTGGTCGGGTTCGATCGCTCACTCATGGAAGGATCCTTTCTGTGTGGGACAACCTGCGCGGGGGGCGACGACAATAAAAAAGCCGCCCAGGTCCTGGGGGCGGCTGTGAGTGGCGGGTCGATGTCGTCATCGGCTTCCCTACGCTGGCATTATCCAGGTCAGGTTCAAAGGGTGCCCGCTTGCTCGCGGACTCTCAGCCTGTCTTCGTAGGCTCCCCTAGCTATGGAGGCTCATCCTACACGTCGGGTTTTCGCGTTGTCAATGAGGAGCGAGATCGATCAGCGGCGAGATGGGGAGCGTAAGCTATGGAGTCCCGGAGCGGGTCTTTCCGTTGATTGTCTGACATCGAACCCGTAGAATGAGAGTCTCTTTTCGGCCACTGAGCGCCGTCACGGGGTTCGAGCCAACACGATGATCACGACACTCGCCACTGACTCCTTGCCTTTGACCGAGTATCAGCGCCTGCCTGCCGATGAGCTGTTCAGGCGGACGGCTGCGGCCAAGCGGGCGCTCGGCAACCGGGTCATGGTGCTCGGCCATAATTATCAGCGGGATGAAGTCATTGAGCACGCCGACTTCCGCGGCGATTCGCTCTTGTTGGCCAAGCTGGCTGCGCAACATGCGGACCGGCCCAACATCGTCTTTTGCGGCGTGCACTTCATGGCGGAGACGGCCGATATCTTGAGCCGGTCAGGCCAGACGGTGATTCTGCCGGACATGGCTGCAGGCTGTTCGATGGCGGATATGGCGGCGATCGAGCAGGTGGATCAGTGTTGGGACATGTTGGGGCGCATCCTGCCGGTTGAAGAAGCCGTACTTCCGATCGTGTACGTGAACTCAGCCGCGGTCCTCAAGGCCTTCTGCGGCGAGCACGGCGGACTGACCTGCACCTCTTCGAATGCTCGCGCCATTGTGGAATGGGCCTGGCAGCGTCGGGAGAAGATCCTGTTTTTCCCCGACGAGCATCTAGGGCGCAATACCGCGAACCGCATGGGTCTGCCGCGGGAGGAGATGATCGTCTGGGATCCCTCTCAGCCGAACGGCGGTCAGCGCCGCGAGGCGATCCATCGCGCGAAGCTGATTCTCTGGAAGGGGCATTGCAGCGTCCATCAGATGTTTCAGCCGGCGCACGTGGAGTATTTCCGCAAGCAGTATCCGGGCCTTCAGGTGATCGTCCATCCGGAATGTCATGAGGACGTGGTCAACAAGGCCGACATCGTGGGCTCCACGGAACTGATCATTCGAACGGTGAAGGCCGCGCCGGCCGGCACCAGTTGGGCGGTCGGCACGGAGCTGAACCTCGTCAACCGCTTGAAGCGGGAAGAGGCGGACAAGAAGGTGTTCTTCCTGTCCTCCACGGTCTGCCAATGCGCCACCATGTACCGGATCGACGGGCCGCACCTCTGCTGGGCCATGGAGAACCTGGCTCAGGGCCAGGTGGTGAATCGGATTGTCGTGCCGGACGACGAAAAGACCTGGGCGAAAACCGCACTGGACCGCATGATGGCCTTGAGCTAGACCGCGAACTTCCTCCGACCTGGTACGCCTCTGTGAGCCCGCCTGAGTCATGAAGGCTTCTCCTGCCGCTGCGTAGACGCCGCTGGGAGCCCATGGCTTCGGGATTGATTGCCATGTGTCGCAGAGGCCACGGGTGGAGCGTCACGAAGTGTCATGAATTGTGCCTATCGGATTGACTCCGAAGGCCACCATAGGTCCGAGCTTGGCCACCGTCTACGACCCGACCACCTACAAGATATTGTATGGCTCGGAGTCAACCCGATAGGCAGAAGGGGTCTTCATTGCCCTTGAGCTACCGAGAAAAGACTCCTTTGTTTCCCCCTCGGCCCCCGTTCATGGTTGAGGGCTGCTCATGGACGGACTCGAATGCGGCCACGGGTCACCACGATCATGGCTCCGGTCTCCAGATCCACACGATAATGCGTGAGCACCTCGCGCATGGCGACCACCTGCTCCTCGACCCGCATATCCAGGAAGCGGACGATTCCAGAGTGGGGACGGCGCTGGACGACGATCAGCTCCCCAAAATCCTTGTCTTCAGTGACGACAATGCGTCCTTCCTGGCGGGCCAGCGCCAGCACGGCCTCGTCCGAGGCCCGCCCTCGCCCACCAATCGGACATCGTGGCTGAGATCGCTCAACAGGGCGCGCAGGGAACGGGAAGACGTGCAGACGTCGAGGAGAAATTTCATGCCGGCTTGGTCACGGCCACCCGGTCATGCACATGCTCACCGCTCAGGGACCGGTGGGCAAACAGGAGGCAGGCTTGGATATCTTCTCGCTCCAGAAAGGGATACTCCCGCAAAATGGTCTCCGGCTGGTCCCCGGCAGCCAGCATGCCGAGGATATGTTCCACCGCGATCCGCAAGCCTCGAATGATCGGCTTGCCCCCGAAAATCTCGGGATTCACAACGATCCGCTCCAGTAACTGCTGTTCATTCATGCGCGCCTCGGTCGAGAACGTAAGCCTGACCCGGGTCAACCCTACACCGCCCCGGAGCAAATGACAAGCCGGCCGATGTTTCCAGCGCGCCCCGGTCCCGGGCCGGCAAACCAATGTTTCTCTCTCGCCGCTGCCGGCGAACCTCTACCTCCATGAATTGGATACGCACGGGAGGGAGCAGAGGCTGGAGGCGCGGCTGAAGGCCCGGCGGATACGGTACGCGGATGACGTTGTCGTCCTGTGCCGTGGTCAGGCGGAGGCGGCGAGGGAGGAGATCCGGGAGGGGATCAGCCGACGGGGATGATCCCGCAATGAGGCCAAGACGAGGCGGGGTGGATGCGTGGCGAGAGTCGTTCGTGTGCCTGGGGTGTGGACTCGGATGCGACGAAGTCCCCGGACGGGGCGGGCCTTTGCGATGGGCAGGCCGTCCCGGAAGGCGATGACGCGCATTCGGCAGGCCATCCGGGAGCGGACGACGCGGGCGCAGTTCCACCGACTTCCGAAGGTCGTGATCGCCGAGGTGAACAGCCGCGTGCGGGGATGGGTGCAGTACTTCCATGTTGGGAACTGCC
>SWDL01000389.1:39254-57266 GCA_005116795.1 Nitrospira sp.
CTGGCTGTCGTGGGTTCAACTCCCACCGCCCGCTCCAAGTGAAGACGTGAGGCGTGAAGCGCAGGCTCGGGGGCTGAGGATCATGGCGAGATACGCTTCACGAGGAACGAGCGACGCGAGGGAAAGCCAGGAGGCCCACGTAGCTCAGTTGGTAGAGCACGTCCTTGGTAAGGACGAGGTCACGCGTTCGATCCGCGTCGTGGGCTCCAGGATGGTGAAGGTCAAGGTTCAGGCTGAGGTTGAGGCGGCGGGACTTTCCTCAACCTCAACCTCAACCTGATTGCAGCGGAGGGCGCGATGGCGAAGGCGAAATTTGAGCGGCGGAAGCCGCACGTGAACGTGGGGACGATCGGGCACGTGGACCACGGGAAGACGACGCTGACGGCGGCGTTGACGAAGGTCTGCGCGGATCGGGGCCTGGCGAAGTTCATCAGCTATGACGAAGTGGCCAAGGCCAGCGAGAGCCAAGGGCGCCGGGACCCGAGCAAGATCGTCACGATCGCCATTTCCCACGTCGAATACGAGACCGACAAGCGGCACTATGCCCACGTGGACTGTCCGGGGCACGCCGACTACGTGAAGAACATGATCACGGGCGCGGCGCAGATGGACGGGGCGATTCTGGTGGTGAGCGCGGCCGATGGCCCGATGCCGCAGACGCGGGAGCACATTCTGCTGGCCCGGCAGGTGGGGGTGCCGTTCATCGTGGTGTTCTTGAACAAGGCGGACAAGGTCGACGACAAGGAGCTCCTGGAACTGGTGGAACTGGAAGTGCGGGAACTGCTGACGAAGTATGAGTTTCCTGGGGAGAAGGTGCCCATCATCCAGGGGGCGGCCATCAAGGCGCTGGAAGGGGAGCAGGGCCCCTTGGGGGTGCCCTCGATCCTGAAGCTGTTGGAGGCGGTCGACAGCTATATTCCGACCCCGGTGCGGCCGATCGACAAGCCGTTTTTGATGCCGATTGAAGACGTGTTTACGATCAGCGGGCGCGGGACGGTCGTGACGGGGCGGTGTGAGCGGGGGATCGTGAAGGTGGGCGATGAGATCGAGATCGTGGGGTTGAAGCCGACGCAGACCACGGTGGTGACGGGCGTGGAGATGTTCCGCAAGGTGCTCGATGAGGGGCAGGCGGGGGACAACATCGGGGTGCTGCTGCGAGGGACGAAGAAGGAAGACGTGGAGCGGGGGATGGTGCTGGCGAAGCCGAAGAGCATGACGCCGCACACGAAGTTCAAGGCGGAGATCTACGTGCTGACGAAGGAAGAGGGGGGGCGGCACACGCCGTTTTTCAACGGGTACCGGCCGCAGTTCTATTTCCGGACGACGGATGTGACGGGGGTGGTGCAGCTCACGCCGGGGGTGGAGATGGTGATGCCGGGGGACAACGTGAGCGTGACGGCGGACTTGATCGCGCCGATTGCGATGGATCAGGGGTTGCGGTTTGCGGTGCGGGAGGGCGGCAAGACGGTCGGCTCCGGCATCGTGACGGAGATTCTGGCCTGAAAATGGAAGAAGGGCTCTTAGCTTGCCGCTGTGTCTTGAAGGCTGAGGGCGTCTGGAGATACGCGTGAGAGTTGACCAAAAAATCAGAATTCGTTTAAAGGGATTCGATTATCGGATCCTGGATCAGTCCGTGACGGAGATTGTCGACACGGTGCGGCGCAGTGGAGCCAAGATCGTGGGGCCTGTGCCCTTGCCGACCCGGATCGAGCGGTGGACAGTCCAGCGCTCGACTCACGTCGACAAGAAATCTCGGGAGCAGTTCGAGATCCGGACGCACAAGCGACTCCTCGATATCATGGAGCCGACTCCGGAGACGATGGACGCGCTCATGAAATTGAATCTGGCGGCTGGGGTGGATGTGGAGATCAAGCTTTAAGAAACGATGAACGATGAATGAGGAATGATGAACTTGCAGAGGGATTCTTCGTTCCGCGTTCCTCATTCAGCGTTCCTCGGTAAGGTTTTGCAATGACGAACGGAATTATCGGGAAAAAGTTGGGGATGACCCAGGTCTATGACGAGCAGGGGCGCTTGACGCCGGTCACCGTGATTGAGGCGGGCCCCTGTAAGGTGGTCGAGGTGCGGACGAAGGAGAAGCACGGGTATGAGTCCGTCCAGCTCGCCTTTCAAGAGGTTCGTGACCGGAAGCTCTCCAAGTCGGAACTGGGACATCTCAAGAAGGGTGGAATTTCGTCCAGCAAGCATCTGACGGAGTTCAAGAAGGTCGGCGAAATAGCAGTGGGGCAGGTGGTGAGGGCGGATGTCTTTCAAAAGGGCGACTGGGTGGACGTCCAAGGGGTGTCCAAGGGCAAGGGGTTTCAAGGCGTCATCAAGCGGCACCATTATGCCGGTGGTCCGGAAACGCATGGCCATATGTTTCACCGGGCACCAGGATCAATCGGAAGCAGCTCCTATCCCTCTCGCGTGTGGCGTGGGAAGGCTCTGCCAGGGCACATGGGGGCGGAACGCGTCACGGTCCAACGTTTGAAGGTCGTTGATGCCCGAGGGGAAGAGAATCTCTTGTTCATCTCCGGCGCCGTGCCCGGTAGTACCGGCGGCATCGTGGTGGTCCGGAAATCGAAGAAAGCGTAGCGGTCACATGGCGTCACTGGATATCGTTGACTTGAATAAGAACAAAGTGGGCTCTGTCGAGCTCAAGGCTGCCGTGTTCGGTCGTCAGCCCAGCGCCACGCTGGTTCATGAAGCCGTGGTGATGCAGCAAGCCTGTGAGCGACAGGGGACCGCGTCGACGAAGCGTCGGGGCGAGGTAAGGGGATCGGGAAGGAAGCCCTGGAAGCAGAAGCATACGGGCCGGGCACGAGCTGGATCTGTTCGCTCTCCGATCTGGCGCCACGGCGGGACCGTCTTCGGTCCGAAGCCGCGTAGCTATGGGTTTCGCATGCCGAAAGGCCAGTATCGCGGCGCGTTGCAGAGTACGCTCTCGGCGAAGGTCTCGGCGGGGGAAGTGCTGGTGATTGCCGATTTGGCGCTTGAGCGGCCCAAGACCAAAGTGTTGGTCAAGGCGCTGGCGAAGCTCGGGCTTACCGGGAGGACCTTGATCGTCGCCGGTGACAACAGGACCGATGTGGATCGGGCCGCGAAAAACCTTGCGGGGGTCACGGTGATCCGTCCAGAGGGATTAAATGTGTATGACCTCCTCCGGCATGCCATGGTGGTGATTCCTGAGCGAGAATTAGCGCGAGTCCAGGAGTATTGGTCGTGAAGCCGAGTCTACATCGAATTCTGATCCGCCCTCTCTTGACAGAAAAGATGACGGCTCTGCGGGAGTCCGGCAACAAGGTGGGATTCCTGGTGGCGTCGCATGCCAACCGTCTTGAGATCAAGAAGGCGGTTGAGACACTGCTGAAGGTCCGGGTCGATCACGTCAATGTGATGAATGTCTCGGGAAAGGTGAAGCGCATGGGGCGATTTGCGGGCAAACGATCGGATTGGAAGAAGGCGATCGTGACGCTGAAGGAAGGGGAGAAGCTCGACCTGTTTGAAAGCGCGTAGCTGGGCGTGGGCTTGTTGATGAGCGGCCCTCTCGGATGCTGATGCGGTCAAGGTCATAGTCTTATGGGACTCAAGCAATACAAACCGACGTCTCCAGCCAGGCGGGCGATGAGCACTCTGGTGGGGGAAGGGCTCTCCAGGAAGCGACCGGAGAAGAAGTTGACCTCGTTTCATCCCCGCGGGGCAGGACGAAATAACGACGGGCGGACGACGGTTCGGTATCGTGGAGGGGGGCATAAGCGGCTCTACCGGAGGATTGATTTCAAGCGGGACAAGCCTGAGATTCCTGCGAGGGTGGTGGCGTTGGAATATGACCCGAACCGAACGGCTCGCATCGCGCTTGTGAAATATTCTGATGGTGAGGTCCGGTACATTCTGGCGCCTGATGGGCTTGCCGTGAATGATGTGGTACAGTCCGGTCCCAATGCTGAAGTCCGGACGGGCAATGCATTGCCGCTGGCGAACATGCCGCTGGGGACCACCATTCATAACATCGAACTGAAGCCCGGTAAAGGCGGGCAGATCATCAGGAGCGCGGGCGGTCTCGCTCAGGTGATGGGCCGCGACGGCGCCTATGTGCAGATCCGTCTCAAATCGGGAGAGATGCGCCGCGTGCTGGCCACGTGCATGGCGACGGTGGGGCAGGTCGGAAACGTCGGGCATGAAAACGTCACCGTCGGCAAGGCCGGTCGCTCGCGTTGGCGCGGGAGGCGGCCCCATGTTCGAGGGGTGGCGATGAATCCCGTCGATCATCCTCACGGTGGTGGTGAGGGGAAGTCGGGCCAGGGCAATCCCCATCCGGTGTCCCCCTGGGGGCTGCCGACGAAGGGATATAAGACCAGGAACAATAAGTCGACCGACAAATTCATTATCACGCGTCGCAAAAAATAGTCGAGCGTTCGGAGTCAACGATGCCACGATCAATTTCAAAGGGCCCCTTTGTCGATGCGCCCTTGCTGAAGAAAATCACGCAGATGAACGAGGTCAAAGACCGGAGAATGATCAAGACCTGGTCTCGACGGTCGACCGTCATCCCCGACATGATCGGACACACGTTGGCGGTTCACAACGGCAAGAAGTTTATCCCTGTCTTCGTGACGGAGAATATGGTGGGACACAAACTCGGCGAATTCTCGCCGACCAGATTCTTCAAGGGGCACGGGCATGCCAGGACGGAAAAGGCGGTTGCGCTG
Organism: Nitrospira sp.; assembly: GCA_005116795.1. Lineage (GTDB taxonomy): Bacteria > Nitrospirota > Nitrospiria > Nitrospirales > Nitrospiraceae > RSF151. The sequence continues at coordinate 43,964 of SWDL01000389.1, forward strand.
AAGTAGGGCGAGTCATTGAGAGAGGCGTCGGATGGCAGAAGCAAAAGCGGTGCTCAGATTTGTGCGGATCGCTCCCCGAAAGGCGCGGGTCGTCGTGGATTTGATTCGAGGGCAGTCCGTCCCGCAGGCGCTGGCGATGCTGAAGTATACGCCGCGCGCCGCGTCGAAAGTGATTGCGAAGCTACTCGAATCCGCTGTGGCCAACGCGGAGCAGAAGGAAATCGGGGACCGTGAGGCGATGCGGGTCGCACGGGCCCATGTAGATTGCGGGCCGACGCATAAACGGTTCAGAGCCCGTTCCATGGGGAGAGCTAATTCCATTCATAAGCGGACGAGTCACATCACCATTGTGGTGTCGGCGCCGGAAGTCGGGGCGCGCGCCTAGTCGGCAAGGAAGAAAGTAGGCACGGGTTATGGGGCAAAAGACGCATCCCATCGGCTACCGGTTGGGGTACACGCGGACCTGGAGTTCCCGTTGGTATGCGGGGAAAGAGTTTGCGAGACTGCTGCACGAGGACATCCGTATCCGCAAAGTGGTCAAGGAGCGGCTCCGGCACGCCGGCGTCTCCAAGGTGGATATCGAGCGCTCGGGAGATCAAACGCGTGTCATCATCCACACCGCCCGTCCCGGCATCATCATCGGCCGGAAGGGGGCTGAGGTCGACAAGCTCAAGGTCTCGCTCGAAAAGGAATACGGCAATCAGGTCTATATCACCGTCAAAGAGATCAAGAAGCCTGAGATCGATGCCCAACTGGTGAGCGAGAATATTGCGACGCAGTTGGAGAAGCGCGTCGCGTTTCGCCGCGCAATGAAGCGCAGTGTGGCGGCCGCGTTGCGCTTGGGCGCGCAAGGCATCCGGATCAACTGCGCGGGCCGGCTCGGTGGCGCTGAAATCGCCAGGACGGAATGGTATCGCGAAGGGCGGGTGCCCCTCCATACCCTCAGGGCCGAGATCGACTTTGGATTTGCCGAGGCCCATACCACGATGGGGCAGATCGGCATCAAGACATGGATTTTTAAGGGCGAGATCGTCGCGGTTCAGCCGGAAAAGCCTGAGCCGACCTTGGATCGGCGGTAATCGCAGAATCGAAGCGAACGGAGCGTACCAGTGCTGGCCCCGAAGAAAGTCAAGTTCAGGAAAATGCAAAAAGGCCGGATGCGCGGCAAGGCGTATCGCGGCGGGACCCTGACCCTGGGGGAGTATGGTCTCAAGTCTCTCGATCCAGGGCGGATCACCAGTCGACAGATTGAGGCGGCTCGTATCGCCATCACCCGATATGTGAAGCGAGGCGGGCAGGTCTGGACCAGGATTTTCCCCGACAAACCCATCACGAAGAAGCCCGCGGAAACTCGAATGGGGAAGGGGAAGGGGAATCCGGAGTACTGGGTTGCCGTCGTGAAACCCGGCCGCGTCCTGTATGAAATGGACGGCGTCACGAGAGAGATTGCCGTCGAGGCCTTCCGGCTCGCGTCGCACAAGCTGCCCGTGGCGACCAGATTTGTATCTCGAGACGAGTTGTAGGTATCGGCATCGGCCTGGTGGGGGAGCGGCATGGAAGTCAAAGAACTACGAGATTTGGCGGAAGCGGAGTTGGCTGAAAAAGAGGGACAGCTCGTGCAGGAGTTATTCAATCTCCGGCTGCAAATGGCGACGGGCCGTCTTGAGAACCCGATGAAAATTCGTGACCGGCGGCGTGATGTGGCCAGGGTCAAGACCATCATGCGGCAACAGGCCATCGCGAAGGAAGCTGGGCCGGCGCAGGGAGGTCGGAAATAATTATGGGTGAAACGGCCAGCAATCGGCATGAGTGGGTCGGACGCGTCGTCAGCAATAAGATGCAGAAGACGGTGGTCGTGGCGGTCGATCGCCCACCCTATGTACAGGAAGGTGTTGCGTCGCGTCACGAAGCTCAAGGCGCATGACGAGCGTAGTGAATGCAAGGTCGGAGATCAGGTTCGAATGATTGAAACCCGGCCGCTCAGCAAGGACAAGCACTGGCGAGTCGTGGAGATTTTGAAGCGAGGATAGGCGAGCGTGGCGCCCCCATGGCGGGCTATCAGGCGGGATGAAGCATGATTCAGAGTTATACTTACATGGACGTGGCGGACAACTCGGGCGCCAAGCAGGTCATGTGTTTTCACGTGCTGGGCGGCTCGAAGCGGCGCTACGGATCGCTGGGGGACGTGGTGGTCGTGGCGGTGAAGGAAGCCATTCCGCAAGCGACGGTCAAGAAGGGCGACGTCAGTCGCGCGGTGATCGTGCGCACGACGAAGGGCGTGCGTCGGGACGACGGCTCCTACATCAAGTTCGATCGAAACGCCTGCGTCTTGATCAACAAAGAGGGCGAGCCGATCGGCACGCGGATTTTCGGCCCGGTCGCCCGTGAGTTGCGATGGAAGAAGTTCATGAAGATTATTTCCTTGGCGCCTGAGGTCTTGTAAGCACATGGCGATCGCGGTGATCAAATCAAAAATTCGAAAGGGAGACACCGTCATGGTGATCTCCGGGCGGGAGGCCGGGAAGACGGGCAAAGTCCTCTCTGTGAATACGGCGAAGGGCAAGGTGTTGATTGAAAAGCTCAACGTCGTGAAACGGCACACGAAGCCCAATCAAAAAAACAAGCAGGGTGGAATTCTCGAGCGAGAGGCGCCGCTCGCCATTTCAAACGTGATGTACTTCGACGCGAATCTGAACAAGCCTGTCCGGCTGGGAATCAGGGTCCTGGAGGATGGGCGCAGGGTGCGCGTGTCGCGCCCCGGTGGACAGGCGATCGACTAATCGACGAGAGTAGGGATCGTAGGTATCATGGCCAAGCCAACAAAGGTCCCCGGAGAGAAGAGGCTCGACAAGAAAGCGGCTCCGAAGGGGGAGAAGAAGGACGTCGCCCCGGCTGAGAAAATGCCGAAGGGTCCCGCGGCGCCTCCCCGCATGAAGGATGTCTATCGGACGCAGGTGGTTCCCCTCCTGATGAAGGAGTTCGGCTACAAGAACCAGATGCAGGTCCCTCGGCTCGATCGCATTGTGCTGAACGTGGGGATGGGGGAAGCTATTCAGAACGTGAAGCTCTTGGAAAGCGCGGTCACTGAATTAGGGACCATTACGGGACAGCGGCCCATCGTGACGAAAGCCAAGAAAGCCATCGCGGGATTCAAGCTCCGGCAGGGCATGCCGATCGGCGCCAAAGTGACGCTGCGCGGCAATCACATGTACGAGTTTTTTGATCGATTGGTGAGCCTGGCCCTTCCCCGGATCAGGGACTTCCGCGGGGTGTCGCCCAAGTCGTTCGATGGTCGCGGGAACTACACGCTTGGGTTGAAGGAGCAGTTGATTTTCCCTGAAATCGAGCATGTGGGACCGAGAGTGCTTTTTTTTGCCTGTAGGTGGGCAGGATGTCGTTGAGGTGAGAGAGCCAAGGCACTGAGCAACGAACTCAGCGAGCGGACATGGGAGGTAGCGAGCTATGGAGGCAGATCTAAAAAAAAAGTGGGATGTAAAGAAAATGCTGTTGGTTGCGGGGACCACCATGGCGCTGGTGGCCGGAGCGGCTTCCACGCTGCCCAGCGCTTACGCGGATGGCAAGATTAAAAGCGACGACCCGGACAAGTGGATCAGCCTCGGACTGGGGCTGAAGACATCATTCGCGGCTCAGGAACATGGGTCGGCGAACCGTGGGAGTTACAGCAATAGATTCGGTGTCGACTTCCAGCGTTTCTATCTCAACGGGTCGATCCATAAGTACCTCAAGTTCGAGATCAACACCGAATGTTTCGCCTGCCCAGGTTCAATCAACGGCGCGGGCCAGGGGGGGAATATCACTCAAGGTGGTTCCACCCCTGCCCCTGTAGGGGCCAATTTTTTCGGGGGAAATTCCACGATCGGCCTACTCGATGCGGTCGGAAAGTTCGAGTTTACTCCCCAAGTGAACCTCTGGGTGGGGCGCTTGTTGGTACCAGGCGAGCGCGGCGAATTGAATGGTCCCTTCTTCATGGCGGTCTATGACGGCTTTAAGACGCCGTTCAACTCCGCAGACTTCAGCGGGAACTTCGGCAAAGGTGGGGCTGGTCTCTATGCCCGCGACCATGGCGCGGTCTTCTGGGGCCAAGTGGACCCTGGTGCCGGACATCTGCAATACAGCGCGGGGGTGTTCACCGGACTGCAGTCATCAGGAGGGACGGCCTGCGCAGGTGGTCCGTGCGGACCGAATCAACAAGGCAGCTTGATGTATGCGGGACGCCTCACCTATAACTTCTTCAACGCGGAGAAGAATCCTGGGTACTACACCAGTGGGACCTATTTTGGGAAATCCGGTGATATTCTCGCGCTCGCGGCCGGGCTGAATCACCAGCAAGATGGCGCCGGTTCATTCGGCAACAGTTCCGATTTCACCGCATTTATCGGGGACCTCCTGTTTGAAAAACCGCTCGCGAACGACGGGGGCGTGATCACGATCAACGCGGAGTACAAGCAGTATTTCGCAAATTACAACAAGACCGCCGCCTTTACCGGCGGAGCCGGCTCCGCCGCGGCCAACGGCTGCTTCTGCATGTTTGACGGGCATTCCTATACCGGGTACGCGATGTATATGTTTCCGAAACCGCTTGGGATCGGGAAGCTCCAGCCCTATGCGAGGTATACCTGGATCCAGCCGAGTGAGAGCAGCACCCGCAAGGAAACGGAAGCCGGCGTAAACTACGTCATCGATGGGTTCAATGCGCGCCTTACGGCACTGTGGCAGTACGGGGATCTCGCCACCAAAGGGCTGTTTAATTTTGCCCCCGGTGTGACAGGGGAACTGGCCCATGTCTTTAAGCTGGCCTTGCAGTACCAATACTGACAAGGGCGGAAGGTCATGTTCGAAAGACGGCACACTTTTTTAGTGAAAGGAGTATGACGATGGAGTGGAAGGGAACCAAGCAGCCAAGCGACAGCGAGATAGAAACCATGAAGACGGCGGAAAGCGGTCCTTCGCGACGGGAGTTCCTGGCTCAGGGCGGGAGGGTCGCCGCCGCCGCCGGCGCGGCCGCGCTCGTGGGCAATCTGGGCAACTGGGCCTTGTCCTATGCGGCGGACAAGGAGCCGATCAAGATCGGCATCCTCCATTCGTTGAGCGGCACCATGGCCATCAGCGAAGTGTCGTTGCGCGACGTCGTGCTCATGGCGGTCGAAGAGATCAATGCCAAGGGCGGCGTGATGGGCCGGAAGATCCAGCCCGTCGTGGTCGACCCGGCCTCGAACTGGGACCTGTTTGCGGAAAAAGCGAAGCAACTGCTGTTGCAAGACAAGGTCGCGGTCGTCTTCGGCTGCTGGACCTCGGTCAGCCGGAAGTCGGTCCTGCCGGTCTTTGAAAAGAACAACGGCCTGCTGTTCTATCCCGTGCAGTACGAAGGAGAAGAATGCTCCCGGAACGTGTTCTATACTGGGGCGGCGGTCAATCAGCAGGCGATCCCGGCGGTGGAATATTTGATGAGCAAGGAAGGCGGCGCGCATAAGAAGTTCTATCTGCTCGGCACGGACTATGTGTATCCGCGCACGACGAACAAAATCCTGCGCGCCATGCTGCTGGCCAAGAAAGTCCCCGCGGCCAACATCATGGAGGAGTACACGCCGTTCCACCACCAGGACTATCAGACCATCGTCGGCAAGATCAAGAAGTTCGCAGCGGGCGGCGGCGGCTGCGTCATCAGTACCATCAACGGCGACAGCAACGTGCCGTTCTACAAAGAATTTGCCAACCAGGGGCTGCGCGCGGAGGATGCGCCGATCATGGCCTTCAGCGTGGCCGAAGACGAGCTGCGCGGGATGGACACGAGCGCGCTGGTCGGACACCTGGCCGCGTGGAACTACTATCAAAGCGTGGACACGCCACAGAACAAGCAGTTCGCGGCGAATTTCAAGGCCTATTGCAAGAAGAACAACCTGCCGGACGGCGAGAAGCGGGTCACCGACGATCCGATGGAGGCCGGGTACTTCGGGGTCTACGTGTGGAAACAGGCCGTCGAGAAGGCCGGCTCGATCGAGGTGGACAAGGTCCGCAAGGCCGTGTATGGTCAGAAATTCTTGGCGCCGGGCGGCGAGATCATGATGGACCCGGCCAATCAGCACACGCACAAGCCGGTGCTGATCGGGGAGATCTTGAAGGATGGGCAATTCAAAATCGTGAACCGATCGAAAGGCTTGGTCAAGCCGGAGCCCTGGAGCGAGTACACGAACCCGGAAAAGGGGTGCGATTGGATCAATCATCAGGGGACCTATCAAAAGAAGTAAGATAGGGGGCGCACGGTCAGCGCTCCCGTCGCACGTGGAGCGATCCTGACGGACATTGCCAGCAGGAAACCGTCTGGAATTCCCTTCACCGAGGGAGTATTCCAGCCTTTCTGCTGGCATTGTCTCGTCGGGCCTGGCTCGTCGAGGAAGGTGAGGGCGGGATCACTGTCGCCCGCATGACGAGAAGAGACTCATGAGAAGAGGGCCTGGCGCCATCGCGATCGTCCTGCCTGTCCTCCTGGCGATAGGACTGGGACAAGGGCCGGCGCCGGCTGCGGAGGGGCCGGCGAGGTCTGCTCCGCCGCCTGCCATCGAGCAGGCCCTTATCGATCTCAAGAGCGAGGATGAGGCCGTCCGTGACTCGGCGGTGACCGTCTTGATCGAGCAAGGAGATGTGAGCCTCCTTCCGAAGCTCGATGAGATCCGCGCGGATGCCGACCGAAGTGTCAGGCAAGCCATCAAGCCGGTCGTCGATCTGCTGAAAAATCGCGCGAATCTCGCCAGCGACAATACGGATACGAGGCGCTCCGCCGCCACCGATCTCGGCATGATGGGGCGTCCGGCGGCCATAAGCTGGTTGGAGCAGGCGGCTGCGAAAGAGCCGAACCGCTGGGTCCGCTACACGATGGAGGAATCGGCGCAGCTCCTCAAGCTGGGCACCGACGATCCTTCCGTCAAGACGGCGGCGGCCGGGAAACTGGGCGAACTTCAAAGTCCAAACGGCTTGCCCGCGCTGAAGGAACTCGTTCAAGCGGGCGCGGAACCCGGCGCCACCGATCAGCAGAAGGCCGTGGCGAAAGCGGCCGGTGTCGCCGTGGAGCAAATTGAGCTCTGGGCCTCGTGGTCCGGCGCCATTGAGACGATCTTCCGCGGAATCAGCCTCAGCTCGATCCTCCTGATCATGTCGCTCGGACTCGCCATCGTCTTCGGCCTGATGGGCGTCATCAACATGGCCCATGGGGAGTTGATGATGGTGGGCGCCTACGCGACCTTCGTCACCCAGGAATGTTTCAGGGTCTGGTTCTCGGCCGATGTATTCGATTACTATTTTCTCACGGCATTGCCGGTGTCATTCCTCGTGGCCGCCGTCTGCGGATTCGTGCTGGAGGCGACGGTCATCCGGTTTCTCTACGGACGTCCGCTCGAAACGATGTTGGCGACCTGGGGAGTGAGCTTGATTCTCATGCAGGCGGCCCGAGTCTACTTCGGCGATCTCACCGCCGTGGTCGCACCAGGGCCGCTCAGAGGTGGCGCTCAAGTGATGGTCGGGGTCTATTTGCCGTATAACCGAATGTTCATCATCGCCCTTTCGATTGTCTGCGTTCTTGGGATTTATTACACCCTATTTGGATCGAATCTCGGGTTACGCGTGCGGGCGGTGACCCAAAATCGTAATATGAGCGCCTGTCTCGGTATCCCGACCAGAAAAGTCGACTCCTATACCTTTGCGTTCGGATCGGGGCTGGCCGGCATCGCGGGCTGGGCGCTCACGATGGTCGGGAACGTCGACCCGGGCCTCGGCCAGAACTACATCGTCGATTCCTTCATGGTGGTGGTCACCGGCGGCGTGGGGAAACTGGCGGGCACGATCGTGGCCTCGCTGGGGATCGGCGGGTTGAACAAGCTGATTGAACCGAGCTTCGGCGCCGTGTACGGCAAGGTCTTGATCCTGGTTCTCGTGATCCTCTTCCTGCAATGGCGGCCGTCCGGCCTGTTTGCCGTCAAGGGGCGCCATGCCGATGCCTGAGCCGGCGGGGAGGCCGTTTGAGCAGCGTGAAGGGATGGCCTTTTGGCTGTCGGGGTTCCTGCTGCTGGTGATCCTGCCGCTGTTGAACGTGCTGCCGCCGGAGGACTCCTGGCTGCACGTCTCCGACTTCAGTCTCAACCGATTCGGAAAATTCCTGGCCTTTGCCATCCTGGCCCTGGGGCTCGACCTGATCTGGGGCTATACCGGCATTCTCAGCCTTGGCCAGGGAGTCTTCTTCGGTCTGGGGGCCTATTGCATGGGGATGCACCTCATGCTGACGATCGGGAAGGAAAGCGTCTATGGCAGCGATCTGCCGGATTTCATGGTCTGGAACCAGGTCAAGGAACTGCCGCTGTTCTGGAAACCATTCTATAGCTTCACGGCTGCGCTCCTGGGGAGCCTCCTGGTCCCCACGCTCGTCGCGCTGGTCTTTGGATTCCTGGCCTTTCGCAGCCGGATCAAGGGCGTCTACTTTGCCATCATCACCCAGGCGCTGGCCTTGGTGGCCTGGCTGGTCTTCAATCGGAACGAGACGAATCTCGGGGGGACCAACGGGCTGACGGATTTCAAACAACTGCTGGGCTTCCGGCTCTCCGATCCCGGAACGCAGCGCGCGCTCTATGTGGTGACCGTCCTCTGCCTCGGTGGCGCCTACCTGCTCTGTCGATGGATCATCACGTCGCGCGCCGGGAAGGTGCTCATCGCCGTGAGAGACAGCGAGCAGCGGGTGGTGTTCTCCGGCTACACCCCGGCGGACTACAAGCTGTTTGTCTTCGTCGTGGCGGCGGCCTTGGCCGGTCTGGCCGGCCTGCTGTATGTCCCGCAGGTTGGCATCATCACGCCCGGGCAGATCGGCGTGTTGCCGTCGCTGGAGATGGTGATCTGGGTGGCGGTCGGAGGCCGCGGCACCTTGGCCGGGGCCGTGCTGGGCGCGGTGACGGTGAATTTCGCCCGCAGCGTGCTCACGAACTACTTTCCGGAATTGTGGCCGTTCATCCTGGGCGGACTTTTTGTGGTCGTGGTGGGCTTCCTGGCCATCGGGCTGACGCTCAACCCTCATGAGGTGCCGTCGCCCTTGGTCGGGAAGCCGGCGCCGGATTTTGCTCTTCCGCAGTTGCACGATCCCGAGAAGCTGTTCTCGCCGAAAGAACTGGCGGGGAAGGTCTGGTTACTCAACGTCTGGGCCTCCTGGTGCGGCGGGTGCAAGGACGAACATCCGGTGCTGATGCAGCTCGCCAAGGCGGGGGAAGTGCCCATCTACGGCATGGACTATAAAGACCAGCGGGACGACGCCCTGACCTGGCTGAGACGGTGGGGAAATCCCTACCCGTTGATCGCGGTGGATCAATCGGGGCGCGTGGGCATCGATTACGGCGTCTATGGGGTGCCGGAAACCTACGTGATCGATAAGGCCGGGGTGATCCGGTTCAAACAGATCGGACCGGTGGATCAGGCCGTGCTCCAGAAGAAGATTCTCCCGCTCGTCAGAGAGTTGCAGACCCAATGATGCGGACCCTGTTGTTCCTGCTGCTGACGATCCTGCCGCACCCGGCGGCGGCCGATGAGACGCGCCCGCCGGCTGAGAACCCCGAGGCGGAGGCGCGGCTGAAGCGGCTGTCCACCGAGTTGCGTTGCCTGGTCTGCCAAAACCAAACCTTGGCCGACTCGAACGCTCCGCTGGCCGAAGATCTGCGCCGGGAAGTTCGCGACATGATCGCCCGCAACCTGAGCGATCGGGAGATCCTGGACTTCCTGGTCGCCCGCTATGGGGACTTCGTGCTCTACCGGCCGCCGTGGAAAGTCACGACCGTCCTGCTCTGGGTCGGGCCGTTTCTGTTGCTCGCCGCCGGAGCGACGGCGCTGATCCTCACGGTCAAGCGCAGAGCCGGCGCCCTGCCCGACGTCGCGTTGTCGGAAGAGGAGCGTCACCGCGTGGAACGCCTGCTCACCGGCGGAGCCAAGCGCTCATGATGCTCACGTTCTGGCTCATCGCATCGGCGCTGACGCTCCTGACCCTCGGGCTCTTGTTGTGGCCGATGCTCAAAGGCGCCACGGCGGGCGCAACAGGAGACCCGGACAAGACGCGGTCCGTCTACCGGCAACAGTTTGTCGAATTGGACCAGGATCGCAAGAACGGCGTGCTCAACGACGCGCAGTATCAGCAGGCGCGGCGTGAACTGGAACGGCGCCTACTGAACGAGGTGGGGCCGCCGCAGATCACGCCGACCACGACTCGACGGCGGATCGACCATCGCGTCCTGGCCGGAATCCTCATCGTGGCGATTCCGCTGTTCAGTACCTTATTGTATCTGAAACTCGGCAATCCCCTCGCCATCGTGTATCCCGGCGGGCTCCCGATGTCGGGCCCGGGGGGGCCGGGCGATGGTCACCAGGCCCCAGGCGAACTCGATGCCTTGGTCGAGCGATTGAAGAGCCGGCTCGCGCAGAGTCCCGACGACGGCGCGGGGTGGGCGTTGCTCGCGCTCTCCTATGTGGCGCTCGGCCGTCACGCCGAGGCGGTCACCATCTACGAAAAAGCCGTGCAACTCATTCCCAATGACGCCCAGTTGCTGGCCGACTACGCCGATGCGCTGGGTGTCCTGCAAGGTCGCAGGCTGGAAGGCAAGCCTGAGGCGCTGATTGAGAGGGCGATCAACGCTGATCCGCGCAACGTCAAGGCCCTCATGCTGGCAGGCACGGTGGCCTTCGACCGAAAGGACTATGCCCGGGCGGCCGCCTACTGGACGGAGGCCCGCGCCAATCTTCCTCAGGACGCGGCCCAGGAGATCATCCACGAACTGACGAACGGCATCGCGGAAGCCCAAGAACTCGGCGGAGGGCCGAAGCCGACCACCGCCTCTGCCCTCCTCACGAGGCAGGTCCTGTCACCCGACAAGGCCGGACCGGCGTGGGCGATCAGCGGCACCGTCACGGTGGCGCCAAGCCTTGCGGGTAAAGGCTCTCCGACGGACACGTTGTTTGTGTTTGCGCGATCGGTCGACGGGCCGCCGATGCCGGTCGCGATCGTCCGCGCCGGCTGGAAAGATCTCCCGTTCACCTTTCGTCTCGATGACAGCAACAGCCCCATGCCCACGCGAAAACTGTCGGACGCCGGGCCGGTGATGGTGATCGCGCGCCTCTCGAAGTCCGGCAACGCGACGCCGAAGAGTGGAGATCTCCAAGGCATGAGCCGGACGGCGGTTCAGCCCGGAACCGACCGCCTCAGCATCGTGATCGATACGCAGCTTCCGTAACCCCTCATGGCTCCATGTCCCTGTCGTTCATCACCACCCTCCTGTATCTCGTCCCGTTGATCCTGATCGTGATGCTCTACCGGGGTCGGCGCCGGAAAAAAGAACGCCGGTACCGCGCGCAGTTGGAAGAGACCCTCACATCGGGCATCCCCGAGCCGCTCGCCCTGCACCCGGTGATCGATCCTTCTTTGTGTATCGGGTCCAGCGCCTGCGTGAAGGCCTGCCCGGAACATGCGTTGGGGATCGTGGCCGGGAAGGCGGTGCTGGTGCAACCAGACCATTGCATCGGACATGGGGCCTGCGAATCCGCTTGCCCGGTCGAAGCGATCCGGCTGGTGTTCGGCACGGAAACGCGCGGGATCGATATCCCGTTCGTGAAGCCGACCTTCGAGACGAACGTGCCCGGCATCTATATCGCCGGAGAACTGGGCGGCATGGGGCTGATCCGAAAGGGGATCGAGCAGGGCAAGCAGGCCATGGACTCAATCCGGAAGAACAGGGGCTGCGCCCGCGAACTGGACGTGGTGATCGTCGGCGCAGGTCCGGCCGGACTCTCGGCGTCGCTGGCCGCCAAAGAACAGAAGCTGCGCTTCGTGACCGTGGAGCAGGAGGACTCTCTGGGCGGCTCGGTGTATCATTACCCGCGTCGAAAGCTCGCCATGACGGCGCCCATGAAACTGCCCATCGTCGGAAAGTTCAATCGGTACGAAATCAGCAAGGAAGAACTCCTTGAGTTCTGGAACAAGATCGTTCGCGAGACCGGGCTGAAGATCCATTTCAACGAACGGATGGAGGCCCTCACCAAAACAGGCGAGGCCTTCCAGGTCAAGACGTCAAGGCAGACCTACAAGACGAAGAACGTCCTGCTGGCCATTGGACGTCGCGGCACGCCCCGCAAACTAGGGGTGCCAGGTGAAGAGCAACCCAAAGTGGTCTATCGGCTCATCGATGCAGAGCAGTACCGGCATCAACATGTGCACGTGGTGGGAGGCGGAGACAGCGCGGCGGAAGCCGCGCTCGCCGTTGCGGCGGAGCCAGGAACTACCGTGCCCCTGTCGTGTCGAGGAGAGGAAATCTATACCCGCCCCAAAGACAAGAACCGACAACAGCTCAAGCAGCGTGCGGCAGAGAATAAAATTCAGGTGTTTGTCAATTGCAACGTCAAAGAAATCGGCCCGGATTCGATCACGCTGGATTGCCGGGGGCAGGTGACCAACCTCCCCAATGATGCGATGATCGTATGCGCCGGCGGAACCCTGCCCACTCCCATGCTCAAAGAAATCGGCGTGATGGTGGACACCTACTACGGCACGCCCGTCCCGCGATGAGCGCCCAGGCCCCTTCACTTCTTTTCAGAGCGTTCGCCACTGTCGGCCATCCGGTTGGATCAGTTTATCGGCCTCCACGGGGCCCCAGGTGCCGGCGGCATACTCAGGGAGCCATTTGGTGCCGTGGGTCTGCCAGCCTTCCAGGATCGGCGTAATCCAAGCCCACGAGGCTTCCACCGCGTCCCGCCGCATGAACAGCGAGGCATCCCCCGCCATCACGTCGAGCAACAGCCGCTCGTAGGCCTCCGGGGACGGCGCCCCGAACGCATCCCCGTACTTGAAATTCATTTCGACCGGATGGGTGTGCGCCCGTGAGCCGGGCAGCTTTGAGATGATGCGGAGGGACAGGCCCTCCTCCGGCTGAATCCGCAACGTCAACACATTGGGCGCCTGCGGCATGGCCGGATTGGCATTGAACAGGATCTGCGGAATATCTCTGAATTGGACCGCGACTTCACTCGCTCGCTTGGGCAGCGCCTTGCCCGTCCGGAGGTAAAAGGGCACGCCGGCCCATCGCCAATCCTCGATATAGGCTTTCAGCGCCACGTAGGTCTCGGTCGTGGAATCGGGACTGATCCCCGGCTCCCGCCGATACCCCGGGACCTCCTGTCCGTGCGCCTTGCCGGGACTGTACTGGGCCCGCACCGTGAACCGTTCCACGTCCTGTCCGGCAATGGGACGGAGGCACCGCAGCACGTCGATCCTGGC
>SWDL01000389.1:57366-68072 GCA_005116795.1 Nitrospira sp.
CAAGCACCAGCGTAATCGCAGTGGCAAAGACCACACCTACGCCCAACGTCAAAGCCATGGGCATCAAAAACTGGGCCTGAACGCTCTGCTCAAAGATAATGGGCATCAGACCAAGAAACGTGGTTAAGGTAGTAAGAATGATCGGCCGGAAACGTTTTGTCCCGGCTAGGATAACGATCTCGGTGAGAGACGAAGCTTCGTCTTTATGACGTTTGATCACGTCAACCATAAGCAGGGAGTCGTTCACAACGATACCAGTCAGCGCGACCAAGCCAAACCCAGACACCATGGAGAGATCGAGACCCATGGCCACATGCCCTATCACGGCACCGACAAGGCCAAACGGAATCACTGACATGATAATCAGGGGTTGACTATAACTGCGGAAGTGCACTGCCAGCAGGGCAAAGATGGCTAATAACGCCAGCACAAAACTCGTCTTCAATCCCGCCAGATAGTCGCTTTGATTGCCGGCTCGCCCGCCAAAGCTTGATCAATTCCCTTAGGGTGCACTGCGCAGGGTGTGATAGATTCGCAAGATCGAAACGCTGATCCGTGCGACCGATGGTGAACAGTCGGTGACGCGACAGGGACGTCAATGGCGCGCGGGAGGTGGGGTGTGTCTCCTGCTCATGGTGATGTGGCATGGAACTGCCGGCGCGGCCGAGGACGCCAAGACTCTCTCGGGACTGCAGCTCGATGTCGGCCCACTCGATTGTCCCCGCCCGGTCGGCTCTACTTGTTTCCGCTCCCTGACCGATCCGCCCTATCGGAGTCCTGCCCCGGCTCCTCCCCCCCGGCTCTCGGTCGAGGTCGCGAACACCACCTACGTCTACAACGTCGAGTCTCAAGGCACCTTCATCAAGCGGTCGACCAACTGCCAGGGCTTCTTCTGTTTTCGCAAAGAACAGGAAGTGAACGGCTTCACGGCAGTGGGGGATTTCACCAGCCTCCGACTGCGCTACACCGTCTCATCGACGGTCAGCCTCTATGGCGGCGTATTCTTCGCCATTCCCTTCGGCGGGGCCGATGCGGTCCGCCAGGTCCGGCCGATCATCACGCTGAATTATCAGCCTGTGGAGGGGGTCAACCTCCTCGCGGGCACGTTGCAGCCTCGCCACCCCTTCCATGACGCCGTCTTCGACGATCTCCGGTACTTTCTCCGTCCGGTGGAGCAGGGTCTGCAATTCCTCGTGGACCGGAAATACTACCAACAAGACCTCTTCTTCAATTGGTATCAGGAAAACACGCGCGAAAACAACGAGCGGTTCGACATCGGGTATGCCGGGAAGCTCAAGGTCGGGCCGGTCCGACTGAACGCCCAATTGCATTGGGACCATGGGGGGGGAGAGATTCCCTTCCCGGACTTTCGGACCATTTCGGCTCAGAACAACATTGTGTGGGCCGGTGGCCCCGAAGTGGCCGTGCTCTCGCCCATGGGAAACGGCGGTCTCATTCGGGAGATCGGCGCGGCCGTGACCCTCTTCGGTGATCGGGACGAACCCAATCAGCGCACCCCCGCGCTGACCTCGAAGGGGCATGCGCACGAGCTTCGGGGCTGGGTCAACCTAGGCGGGTTCCGTCTCTCGGCTGCGCGGTGGAAGAGCAGTAACTTCGTCACCTCCACCGGCGATATCTTCTACGGCGTGGAGAAGATGACCGAAGTGAACTTCGTGAAGTTCTTCGACTTGAATCAATTCGTCGCCATCGAAGTCGGAGGCTGGGTCCGGTTTATCGACCGGAAATCCGTCGATGCTTCGTCCGGCGGCGTCCCCGCCAACAGCTTCTACGCCGCCTTCCACTGGAACTTCGACGTGGCGCTGGGCAAAGTGAACATCCGGCCGGCGGGGCCGGCCACGCCGTAATTACCTCCAAGGGTAACCCTTAGGCAACAGGGGGAGGTCACTCACCTTTGCAAGCCTGAGGACGCGAGGACGGGGTCGCGTCTTGTATTTGACATCTGAGGGGTACCCGCCGCCTGGTTCGATAAGTGACCTATAGCCGCCAGAATTGTGATCGCTCGCATCTCGGATGAGATGTTCCGGGGGCCGACTATTTCAATTTCAACAGCGGCAGGAAGGGGCTTTCAGGGCGGGGTACGAGTTTCTGCGAGACGCAATCGACCAGGAGATCGAGCTGCTCGAGTACGACTTGGCCAAGCGAGGGTTCACTCCCTGGGGGACCCACGATGCAGTCACCATCCGCGCTGCGAGTGCCGACGGGGTGTTCACCATCAGCCGAGACAAACACACGTACAACGCCCTGGGGCAGCCGGTGATCGTGGCGTACAGCAACGGCGCCACGACCTCCTTTACCTATGAGGCGAACACCTTCCGGCTCAAGAACCTCCACTCGTAACGAGACGGTGACCTTGCCATCGGCCAGTTCGGCGTCCGCTGATTCCACGCCCCTCCAGTAGCTGCTTGCCTTCTCGACAACCGTCCTGTCAGAATTCCCCTCATGGTGGGCACAAAGATTGTTGCGATGGCCTTCACACTGCTGCTCCTCACGAGCGGTCGTACCGAAACCCTGTGGGCCGGCGATCCCCAGATGGACGCGCGAGTGCTGGTGCGGGATGCCCTCGTCATGGCCGGCAAACCGGTGCCACTCGAAGCGAGGCTCACCGCAGAAGGCTTGGCGGGCGTCAGTGGGTTGGGCGGTGAGCAGGTGGAGTTTCATGTGGCCGGGGCCAAAGTCGGCACCAGCCTGACCGGCGGCGATGGCGTGGCCCGATTGGAGTATCGCACGCGCTTGGTCGGGAACCATCCAGTGACCGTGCGATTGGCGCCGAGCAAGCGTGTCACCGCGGCCCATGACGGCACGGCCGTCCTGTCGGTCTGGGAGAAGCGCCGGCCGATTCTCCTCGTGGAACTGGCGTCGGTGATGGAGGCTGATTCCACGGCGGCTCCCTTCACGCCCCTGCCGCTTCCCGTCGGAACGCTCACGGAGCGCAAGCCGATGCCGGACGCGGCGGAGGAGCTGAAGCGGCTGGCCCGGTTTTATTTCAATGTGCTCTATGTCTCCACCGGTCATTCCGGTGATCGGTGGAGCCGGACGGGCGATCCACGGGAATGGCTGAAGGCCCATCAGTTTCCCTCCGGTCATTGGATGGCGGTGCGCGGTGGGCGAGAGGAGCTGACCGAGGCGCTCGATCAGCTCAAAGCCGGAGGCTGGGACAATGTCCGCACCGGCATCGGACAGACGAAGGACTTTGCCGAGACGCTGGTCCGCCATCGGATCGCGGTGGTGATGGTGCCTGAACCGGCGCGGGGAGACCTGCCGAAAAAAGTGATGATGGCCAAGGAATGGAAAGAGGTCAGAAAGCATTTCTAACCGTGTGATTCCACGCGCGAAATCTTTCGCTCCCGGCCTTTGAAATTCACGAGAAATTCCATTAAGATGGAGCTCGCAATGGCCATCCGGCCGGGGATGGAATATAAGGACGCCGGTTCATGCGGGCCAAGACCAGTTTTCGATGCCAAACCTGCGGGCATGAGGCGCCCCGCTGGTTAGGTCGATGTCCCGATTGTGGCGGTTGGAACACCTACCGTGAGGAGCGCGTGGCCGCCCAGTCGCCGCAAGCCCGCGGGCGTCCCATCTCGATCGGGACTTCTTCCTCGCAACCCACCAGGTTAGACGACATTCAAATCGTCGGCGAGCCGCGTCTCTGCACGGGGATCGGTGAGTTGGACCGGGTGCTGGGCGGCGGGGTCGTGCCCGGGTCGGTGATTCTGGTCGGCGGCGATCCCGGGATCGGCAAAACCACCTTGCTCCTCCAGGCGCTGCCGCGGCTGGCGTCGGGTCGAGAGCCGGTGTTGTACGTGTCCGGCGAAGAGTCTCCGCAGCAGATCAAGATGCGGAGCGAGCGGCTGGCGGTCCAGGGCGACAACCTCTATATCCTCGCGGAAACCTTGCTGCCGGAGATCGTCAAGCGGGTCCAGGAGTTACAGCCCGCCGCCGTGGTCGTCGATTCCATTCAGACGGTCTATACCGACCATATCACCTCCGCGCCGGGGAGCATCAGCCAGGTGCAGGAAGTCGCCGCGCAGCTCATGTCGCTGGCGAAGCGGAGCGGCGTGCCGGTCTTCATCATCGGCCATGTGACGAAGGAAGGCGCCATCGCGGGGCCGAGGCTGCTGGAGCACATCGTCGATACGGTCCTGTATTTCGAAGGGGACCGTGGCCACAGCTACCGCGTGCTGCGGGCGGTGAAAAATCGCTTCGGGTCGACGAACGAAATCGGCGTGTTCGAAGTGAAGGACTCCGGTCTCGAAGAGGTCAGCAACCCGTCCGAGCTCTTTCTCGCGGAGCGACCGGGCGGCAGCGCCGGCTCGGTGGTGGTGTCGAGTCTGGAAGGCACGCGACCGATCCTGATCGAGCTGCAGGCGCTGGTGACGCCGACCGGCTACGCCATGCCCAAACGGATGGCGAACGGGTTGGACATCAATCGCGTCTCGCTGCTCCTGGCGGTGATGGAAAAGCGGCTGGGCGTCCACATCTCCGGACAGGACGTCTATGTGAATGTCGTCGGCGGGTTTCAGATCGATGAGCCGGCCATCGACCTGGGCATTGTGACCGCGGTGGTGTCGAGCCTGCGGGACCGGCCGATCGACGAAGGGACGTTGGTGTTCGGCGAGGTGGGATTGGGCGGCGAAGTGCGGGCCATCAGTCAGGCGGAGCTGCGGATCGCCGAGGCGGCCAAGATGGGATTCAAGCGCTGCCTTCTGCCGGAACGGAATCTGGCCAAACTCGATCCGGTGGAAGGGATCGAGTGTATCGGGGTGCGGGAAGTCGGAGACGCGCTGGATGTGGTCCTGGTTTGAAATCACGTGGCCGCCTGCATGCTGAACGCTGAATGTCAGTCGGGGACGGGCCGGGGGGGGGCGAAGCGAATCTCTTTTTCCCCATGCCCCTTACGCCTCATCTCTTACGCCGTATTTGCCGTGCTGTTCCTGTCCGCCTGTACGACCACTCCGCCGGTTCCGGACAGTGCCTACCAGGTCGCGTCCGTCGAGCGTCTGGCGCAACTACTGAAAGACCGGGAAGCGGCACTCCAGTCGATGAAAGGGTTTTTTCGGTTCTCCGTCAAAGGGCCGGGCATTCCCTTTGCGCCACCGATGGAGGGGGCGGTCACCTATCAACGGCCGGGCGCCCTTCGGCTCCGAGGTTTTTCGCCCTTCGGTGGGGAGCTGTTTGATTTTATGCTCGCCCAAGAGCGGTTTCGTCTGAAAGACAAGCCCAACAATAAGCAGTACGCCGGACGGCTTGCCGATCTCGAACATCGGCCGGGGATCGGCGGGCATATTTGGTTGAGCGTGTGGGCCATCAACAGCGCGATCGGGAACAACGCGCTGGCAAGCGACAGCCGCACCGAGTTGGCTGAAGACGGCGAGCGCTACCGGCTTGATGTCACGACGGCCGCTCAGCCGGCGGTCTCGACTGCAGCGGCCGTGCCCAACCGGCGTCGCCTCTGGTTCGACCGCCGCACGCTGCAGGTCGTCCAGGAGGATCGTCTGGACGACAACGGCGCGGTGACGGCGACGATGACATTCGAAGATTTTCGTCCGGTGAGCGGGGACTCGGCGAACGGCGGCGCGGCGCTCGTGCGTCCGTTCAAGGTCACGATGAAGGGCGAACCCGGCACCCTGGTCTTGAAATTCTCGGAGATCGTCTCGAACCCGACGCTCAAGCCGGAAGATTTGGGCCATCCAGGAGTCTGATGAAAATTTTGGCGGTTGAAACGGCTACCAGCTTCCAGAGTGTCGCGGTGATGGAGGATGATGCGGTGTTGGCCCGCTCTGACGAGCCGGCCCCCGGGGCCCATGGCCGGACCTTGCTGCCTGTCATCGATCGACTGTTGGCGGGCAGCGGGCTGATCCTGTCCGACCTCTCCGGGTTGGCCGTGTCGATCGGCCCGGGCTCGTTCACGGGCTTGCGTGTGGGGCTGGCCACTCTCATGGGGTTTCGGAGCGTGACGAAGCTGCCCCTCGTGACGGTGCCGACGTTGGAAGCGCTGGCCTGGAACCTTCGTGGCGAGTTGCGGCCGGTTTGCCCGCTCCTGAAGGCGAGGACCGGGGAGCTCTACTGGGCGATGTTTCAATGGCAGGCGACAGGCCGGTTGACCCGGCTCAGCGAGGATCGTGTCGGGTCGCTGGCCTCCTGGGCGAAGTCGATCACCGGCCCTGTGGTGGTCCTCGGCGAGGGCTGGCCGCTCAATCGTGAGGCGCTGCGCCGATTGGGCGGTGAGCGGACTCCGTGGATGGTTGAGGCGTCGGTGTCCGCGATGGGAGCGTCGGCCGTCAGTGTGGGACTCGCGGCGCGCGAGCGGTTCGCGCGAGGCGAGGTGGCCGGAGAAGGGATAGCACCGACATACGTGCAGCGCGCCGAGGCGGAACTGAAATGGGCGGCGAAAGCCATGGCGAACGCGGAGCGCTGAGCGAGATGAAGTCAAAGATCCTCGGATTGTCGCACCTTCAGATCGAACCGGCTCGCCCCGGGGAGATCGACCGGATTCTCGCGATCGAGCGGGAGTCCTTCTCCGTGCCCTGGACGCGGAAAATGTTCGAAGCGGAAGTGACCGGCAATCCCTTCGGCCATCTGCGTGTCGCCAGAGCGCCGGGCGGGGAGACCGGTGAGTCGCGGGTCGTCGGATTCATCTGCTTCTGGGTGGTGTTCGAGGAAGTACACCTGATGGATGTGGCGGTCGAGCCCGCCTATCGGCGGTTGGGCGTGGCGCGTCGGCTCGTGTCGCACGCGCTGGCGTTCGGCGCGGCGCGCGGCGCGCGACGCGCCTTGTTGGAGGTGCGGATCTCGAACAGGGCTGCGCAGGGTTTGTATGCGCGGTTCGCGTTTCGTGAGGCCGGTACCCGGCCGAAGTACTACACGAACCCCGTTGAAGATGCCCGCTTGTTGGACTTGGAGCCGATTCAAGAACAGGCTGAGGTGATGGCTGAGGCTCGGGGAAACGAAGGCCTCATTGGGACCTCAGGCTAAGCCGTCACCTTGAGTTTCTCACCAAGGAGGTGGACCATGCAGGTCGACACGCAGATCGTGGATGTCTTGAGGAAGTCCAATCATGAGTTCCGGGCGCTCGAAGAGTCGCATCACCGGCTGGATTCGGAGCTGGGCGAGTTGCAGCGCCGGCACTTCTTGACCCCTCAGGAAGAGACGCTGAAGAAGCAGATTCAGAAAGAAAAGCTGGCCAAGAAAGACAAGATGGCCGAGATCATTCGACTGTACCGCCGGACGCCGTCCTAACCGGCGCGTCCATCGGCTCGAGGGTGACGTGAAAGGTGTGTCCCTGACAGTCACCGGTTCCCCGCTCGTCGTGCATATCACGGCGATCAAGCGCCGACTCCTCATCATCGGCGCGGCCATCCTCGTCGCCTTTGTGGTGACGTTCGCCTACTCGGGAGCATTGATCCAGTGGTTCAAGCGTCCGTTCTCGGATGACCTGGTCTTCTACGGTCCGACGGAGGCGCTGTTCGCCGCGGTGAAGATCTCGTTTCTGGCGGGCGTCATCTTGAGCCTGCCCGTGATCCTGTATCAGTTTTGGAAGTTCATCGAACCGGCCCTCCTGCCGAAGGAGCAGCGGTGGGCGATGCCGCTGTTTCTGCTGGCCACCGGGTTGTTCGCCTTGGGGCTGGTGTTCTGTAACTTCGTGATCCTGCCCCTGGTCATCCGGTTCTTTGTGAGTTTCGGACTCGACCGGGCCCTCTCTCCGCAACTGGCGGTCGGCACGTACGTCGATTTCAACGTGAAGTTTCTGCTGATCTTCGGATTCGCCTTTGAGTTGCCGCTCGCGATCACCCTGCTGTCGCGCGCGGGGGTGGTGAGCGCCGATCTGCTGGCGCAATATCGCCGGCATGCCGCGCTGGTGGCGTTGATCCTGTCGGCGATCATCACCCCGGACGCGACGCTGTTCACGATGTTACTGATGGCGGTGCCCTTGATCGTGCTGTATGAAATCGGCATCTGGGGAGCGCGGCTGTTCGGCCACCGACCGACGCCGGGTGAACAGGCGGCCGGCGGCACGGTGGTCGGCACGGCCGGAACTCGCGAGAGATCGTCATGATCCGCCGGTGGCCTCAACGGGCTCTTGCGCTGGCGCTCCTGGCCCCGCTCTGGCGCGACCGATGGCATCTGCATCCGCATGACCACGACGGGCAGGCCCACCTTCATCTCCACCAGCATCGCACCCGTGCCGACCATGCGCATGACCACGCGGCCCGCGCCTATGCCACACCGATCTTCGTCGGCATGGTCCACGGCTTGGCCGGGTCGGCGGCGCTCATGTTACTGGTGCTGGCGACGGTCCGGACCCTGTGGGAAGGGCTGGCCTATGTGCTGTCGTTTGGACTGGGTTCGATCATGGCCATGGGTCTGCTCGGGACGATCATGAGCCTGCCGGTCATGTGGTCGACCGCGCGGGGGCAGCGGGCCCTCGTAGCCGTTCAAGCGGCCGCCAGTCTCAGCAGCATCCTCTTGGGCGTGGTGACGCTCGCGGCCCAGTTGCCCCTGTTGTCGCTGCCGTAGACGGCAACGCGGGTGGGGCGCTCAGGCCGAGCGCTTGCGGACGGCGTGTCCGCCGAAGGCATTCCGCATCGCCGCGAGCAGCTTCTCCGCAAAGGATTCATCCTGCCGAGACCGAAAGCGCGTGAACAGGGCGGCCGTCAATGTGGGGACCGGCACATCCTTGTCGATGGCGTCCAGGATGGTCCATCGTCCCTCGCCGGAATCCTGCACATACCCTTTGATGCCTTCGAGCTTCGGGTCCTCTTTGAGCGCCCCGGCGGTCAGCTCCAGCAGCCAGGAACGGACGACGCTGCCGTGCATCCACAGGTCGGCGATCTTGGCGAGGTCCAGCCGATACTCGCTCTTGGACATGAGTTCGAACCCCTCGGCGTAGCCTTGCATCATGCTGTACTCGATCCCGTTGTGGACCATCTTCACGTAGTGACCGGCCCCGTGGCCGCCCATGTGCGCCCAGCCCTGTTCGGGGGCCAGCGTGGTGAAGATCGGGGCGTGGCGGTCGACCACCGCCTTGTCCCCGCCGACCATCATGCAGTACCCGACTTTGAGGCCCCAAATCCCCCCGCTCGTGCCGACGTCCATGTAGCGGATGCCTCGTGTCTTCAACTCGGCGGCGCGACGGGAATCGTCGTGGAAGTTGGTGTTACCGCCGTCGATGACCACGTCATCGGCGCTCAACAGGCCGGCGACTTGGTGAACCGTGTCTTCCGTCGGCGCGCCCGACGGAACCATGATCCAGACGGTCCGTGGTCCGGTGAGTTTCGAGACGAGGTCCTGAAGCGACGAGGCGCCCACGCATCCCGCCGATTCCGCCTGCTTGATCAGGTCGGGGGTCCGGTCGAAGACCACGACGCGGTGCTGATCCCGACGCAGCCGCGTCACCATGTTCATGCCCATCTTGCCCAAGCCGACGAATCCAAGTTCCATGGTCCTATCCTTTCCCGTCCCTCCTGGACGGTTTGCGAACGATCAAATCTCTTATACGCGCCTTTCCTTAAGGAGGCAACGAGGTTCGTCAATCGCGCACCGTTTGAAGCCGGCTGATCCCTGTGCTATTCTGCCTGCGACGTGGCGGCGGAGGATGCGTGAAAATCCGTGTACTTGGGTGTCACGGCTCAGATCTGGTGCTGGACGGACAGAACCGGCATCAATGTCGCACGAGCGGATTCCTGATCAACGGCGCGGTGATGGTGGATGCCGGCACCATCGCGGCAGCCCTGCGCCTGGATGAAATCCGAAAGATCCGGCACATCTTGGTCTCGCACCTCCACTTCGATCATATCAAGGGCCTGCCCACGCTGGCGGATTCGCTGGTCGACGACGGGTGTGAGCCGGTGTCGTTGACGAGCACCACATCGGTGCTGGACGGGCTGACCACCCACATTTTCAATAATCAGATTTATCCGGATTTTCTTCAGCTCCCGGATCCCGACAAGCCGGTGTACCGGAAAGTGCCGATGGAAGCGAATACCGATGTTCAGGTCGGGGACTTGCGGGTCACGGCGGTGCCGGTGAACCACCTGGTGCCGACCGTCGGCTTCCTCATTCGTGACCGGCAGTCCTCCATTCTGTACAGCGGCGATACCTCTGTGACGGACGAGATTTGGGCGCAGGCGGCCCGTGAGCCGACCTTGAAAGCCGCCTTCATTGAAACGTCCTTTCCTGATGAGATGCACGAGCTGGCCGCCGTCAGCAAACATCTGACCCCTTCCTTGTTTGCGCAGGAGTTCAAAAAAATCGGCAAGCCGGACCTTCCGGTCTATGTCTACCACCTGAAGCCGCGGTTCCGGCAGACCATCGAACGGGAGTTGAGCAAGTTGGGCATCAAGCATCTCTTCGTGCTCGAAGAGGAGCAGGAGATCGAGGTCTGATATGGCGTGGTTCAAAAAGCAGAAAAGCCAGGCGGGTGAGGCGGAATCTCCGAAGCGCGCAAAAACGGTCGAGGGGATGTGGCTGAAGTGCAACCACTGCCGGGAGATCGTCTATCGCAAAGAGGTGGAACGGAACATCAAAGTCTGCCCCAAGTGCGACTACCATTTTCCGGTGTCGGTCTCGGAGCGCATCGCCATGCTGATCGATTTCGGCACGTTCAAGGAGTGGGATGCCGAGCTGGAGCCGCTGGACCCCCTCACCTTTACGGACACGCGCGCCTATAAGGAACGGATCAAGACTCA
>SWDL01000183.1 GCA_005116795.1 Nitrospira sp.
TCTCTTCCTGGACATGACCGGCACGGCCCTGGTGTCGTTCCTTTTGGGCCCCTGGTGGGGCGCGATCGTCGCCTTGGTCTCGAATTCGGTCGTGAACTGGTTGCTGTTCCCGGAGAGGGGCGCCGACGTCATCATCTTTCCCTGGGCGCTGGTCAACATGACCGGCGCCTTCTTCTGGGGCTACATGGCCCGGTTGTCTGGATTTACGAAGTATCTCAAGACCGGACGAAACTCCTCCTTTTCCCACGGGTGGTTCTTGTGCGTGTTCGGGGTGATGGGCGCGGTCGTCATGAGCGTGCCCGGGACGTTGATTCAGGCCGCGCTCGGGGAACAGACGATCTTTGCCCTCAATCCTGAAGTGGCCGAGGTGGTGAACCACCGTGTCACGGTCTGGGAAGACGCGGTGCGCACGCATCTCAGTCTGCTGTTCGGGTTCAGTTGGGGAGACAGTCTGGCCTGGACGATCGTCAACTGGCTGCAGAACTGCATCCGGTACATTCCCGACAAGACCATGAGCGCAGCCATTGCCCTCGTGGTGCTGAAGTACGGCTATCCGCTGTTTGAACGGGAACTCGTGCACGGCGGGTCCGAGGGCAGTCGACCGGGAGATGAACGGGTGCTCCCGCTGGTGCTCGGGCTCCTTTATGCGCCGTCGTTCGCCACGTTGCTGACGGCGGAGCCCTACGCCGGGTTTGCCTATTGGCCGCTGTGGGCCAGCCCCTGGCTGGTGATCGTCATCGGATACGCGCTCTTGAATTCGTGGGGGCGATCCGAGACGGAGCTCTGGGACGCGCGACTCGAGCGGTCAGCCCGCTATGCGCGGGCCCTCAGGCCGATCGGGCGCGAGCCGTCGTATGAATTTTGCCGGCGATTGACCTTCGCGACGCTGATCGCGAGCCTGATGTTTGCGCTTTTCTTGCCCATTCTTCTGGTGGACTTCCATCGCGTGACCTTCAACTTCTTCTGCGTGGTCTATGGCTTCCTCCTGGCCGTCCA
>SWDL01000184.1 GCA_005116795.1 Nitrospira sp.
GCCACCCAGGGAATGTGAGTCAGCCGATGCAGCGTGAGCCCGATGAGGTGAGCGGTCGCGATCGGATAGGTCGACCACAACAGAGCCGGACGGTGCTGCCGGATCATCCTCAAGCCGGAGGGGACGGCGCCCAGCCACCAACTGGCCCACCGGTCCGGCAGTCCCATCCAGCGCAGATAGATTCCCTTGATCGCGAGGTGTCGGCTGGCATCGAGGGCAAAGGCCCGCTTCACCGTCATCCGGCCTGGAATTTCGTCCAGTCGATCGCCGCCCACGCGCTCGTAGGCCCGTGGTTGGGCAGTCAACATCATAGGTTCCCACCCCTGCTTCGGTAGATACCGGCAGAACTTAAGCGTGCGATGGATGCCGCTCCCCCCGCTGCAGGGCGGAAAATGAAACGCCACCATCAGGATTTTCTGGATCGTGAGGGTGTTCATGATGTCTGCCGGGTCCTCCCGTGCGTCGCTCGGTAGGCGTAGGCCTGCGGATCAGGTTCGACTCTAGGTTGTGGGATCGGCCAGCGCTTCCGAAATGATTCGGACCATGAGGGTCAGGTCTTCAGACTCCAGATCTTGATGTACGGGAAGAAACACGAGATGGTCATACAGGTCGCGGGCGTCAGGAAACTCCTCCAGCGGCAGGGTGTGGTGGATGACGCCCCCCCACGTGGCCGCCGGGAGGCCGCGCCGGCGCAACGAGACATGAAAGTCCCTGCGGGCAGGCACGGTGACGGGACAGACCCACGGGCACACCCCGCCGGCAAGCTGGGGATGGAAGCAGGTCACGGCCCGGAGGTTCTCCAGTCGCTTGACGAGCTCGAGATAATTAGAACGCCGCCGAGCCACTGCCGTGGGAATCGACACATTACTCAGAATGCGCTGAGACCATTGGGACATCGGCACATCGACGGACGTGCGGTCGAAGCTGCTCCCATAATTATTGATGACGAGCGCTTCCGGCGTGCGCCCCAGCCACCCTGAGACGGTGCGGATCAGGGTCGATGGGATGCGCAGCACGGCGGAGATGACGTGCGCCGCTCGACTCCCCGATTCCTCCGCCAGCTTGTCGACCACGCCCTTGGCTTCTTTCGCGCGGTACAACAGTGACGCCGACTTTTCGGGGAGACAGAACGCCAGCGAAGGATTGTTGATGAGCAGTTGCCCTCCGTCGTAGAGGGGGAGAAGCTTTCTCCAACTGAAGACGCTGATGTCACCGAAGGTGCCGAGGGGGCCGTCTTCCGTCGAGCCGGACAACACATGGGCGCAGTCTTCGATCAAGTACAGTTGTCTGGCCTGACAGAGCGCGCGAAGCCGACTGATCGGCTGCGGAAATCCAAAATAGTGAATGACCAGCAAGGCCTTCGTCTGGCCATTGATCTTTGCCTCGAGATCTGAGAGATCGATGGAGCCGTCCTGCCCCACCTTGTAGTAGCGGACCTGCGCTCCGGCTTGCAGCAGAGGATCGATCGCGGATGCGCAGTGGTAGGCCGGCGCCAAGATGATCGCGCCGGGGGGCAATCCCAGCGCGATGACGCCGTGATAGAGGGCATTCCTCGCCCAATAGAGATGAGACGCCCGATTCGAATTCGCCGGGGACGGACAAGGTCCGCGCGGACGCGGCAGAAGGGCCGACCAGGTCAGTCGTGGGTCCTTGGGAATCAGAAACCTGTCCACGTGTCCGTCTCGCCCCGGTTACACCATGTCGGCGTGCAAGTCGTCATAGGTTCCCCGTCGGCGGATCACCTGCACGTTCCCGCCGGCAACCAGCAATTCAGGCGGCGTAGGATGGCTCAAGAAACCGACAGGGCTGGCCGACCGCGTGTAGGCCCCGGCCTGAAACACGCCGACCAGATCTCCCACCGCCAACTCCGGCAGCGCCACCTCGCGACCGATGGTATCGAGGGGGGTGCACAACGGACCGGCCACCGTGACCGGCGGGCTTTCCGGCTGACCGAGCTTGGTCAGGGCGGCAATGGGAAAATTCCGCTTGATCGTCTGGCCGAGATTCCCTGACGCCGCCAGATGATGATGCATGCCGCCGTCCAGAATCACAAACCTCTTGCCGCGTGAGACCTTGATATCGGTGACACGCGTCACGTAGACGCCGGCTTCTCCCACGAGAAATCGACCCGGCTCCACGATGAACCGTGTCCCCTTCAGCAGCGGGTCATGCTGAACGTCCGCCATCAGACGATCCAACCCGAGCTGGAGCTCACCCAGATTGAGGTCCTGATCCTGGGGAAAATATGGAATGCCCAGCCCGCCTCCAAAATCCAGCGTGCGAATCGGCCGGCCCACACGCGCACTCAGGCGTTTCCCGATCTCAATCCCTTTTCGGTACTGCGTCAACAGAATCGTGTGGTCCAGAATTTGGGTGCCGGCAAAGAGATGCACCCCATGAATCGCCAGCGAGGGCAGTCGCCGGGCCAGGTCCACGGCTGCGTCCATTTGTTCTTCATCAATGCCGAACGCCGCGGGTTTCCCTCCCATCCGCATGGCGCCCCCTTGGGCGTCCCCGCTCGGATTGATTCGCAAGGAGATTCCAGCGGTCTTACCCAGACGAGTACTGAGCGAGGACACCCGTTCCAGTTCACGAGTCGACTCGACATGGATCTCCCCGATATTCTGCTTGATCACCATCTCCAATTCCGCATCCGTCTTGCCGGGGCCGGCAAAAATAATGCGGTCCGGCGAGCATCCGGCACGCAGCGCCAGATGAAACTCCCCGCCGGACGCGATTTCCAATCCACTCCCTTTTTGCAAAAAATGACGCAACAGCCCGAGGGCCGGGTTGGCCTTCACCGAATAGTAGATGGAAAATTCCCGTGGCAGACACGTGCGGAGCCGTTCCCATTGTCGGTCCAGCGCGGTCCGATGATGCACGAAGCACGGGGTCCCGTACGTGTGGGCCAAGGCCGAGATCGGCATGTCGCCGACGAGCAATTCGCCGTTCGTCTGGCCGAAACAGCGGGTCACCACCCGGGTAATGATCTCCATCAGGTCCCCCCCTCACGGCGGCGCAGCCCTGGATAATCCACCTTGCCGGTCGGCGTCTTGGGAAGCTGCTCCATCGTCTCCACCATCTTCGGCACCATATGTCGGGGCACCTGCTTACTACAGAAGGCCACGAGATCATCGAGATTGAACACCGTCCCGTCTTTGGGCACGATGAAGGCTTTGATCGCCTGCCCGAGACTCTCATCGGGAATGCCGATCACGGCCGCTTCTTTGGCCATCCCGCTCTGGAAGAGGATCTCTTCGACTTCAGTCGGGCTCACCCGAAATCCGGACGTCTTGATCATGGTATCCCGCCGTCCGATGAAGTAGAGGAATCCTTCCTCATCCATCTTGACGAGGTCTCCGGAATAGACCACGTGTTCGGTGTCTCCGACTTCCGGCGGCAGGACCGGATTCCGCCGGAGCATTTTGGCCGTGAGTTCGGGTTCGCCCCAGTATCCCATCGACACGGTCGGCCCCCGATGCACCAGCTCGCCCGGCTCACCGGGTCGACATAGTTCACCCGTCTCCTTCACGACGAGAATTTCCGTGTTCGGGATCGCCTTCCCCATCGACGTGGGGCGCCGATCGAGCTCTTCAGGCGGCAAATAGGTCGAGCGGAAGGCTTCCGTGAGGCCGTACATCAGCACAATCTTTGTCGTGGGGAGCGCCTGTCGAAGCACAGCTAACACAGTCTGAGGCATGGCCCCGCCGGTATTGGTGATGTAGCGCAGGTGGGGCAGCTTGTTCTTGTGCAGCGCGGAGCTTGGCTGCGACACCAAGGTCCAGAGCGTCGGAACTCCGGCCAGTCCGGTGATGCGCTCTTGCAGCAACATCTGCACAATGTCTCGGGCAAACGTAAACGTCATGAGCACCAGCGTCCCGCCCTGCTGAAACGCGGTCATCAATTGGTTCAACCCGGCGTCAAAGCTGAACGGCAGCACGGCGAGAATACGCTCCTGGTCCGTGATGCCTAAATAGGTGGACACGATCGTGCTCCCGGCCATGATATTGGCGTGGCTGAGCATCACCCCCTTGGGTTTGCCGGTCGAACCGGAGGTGTATAAGAGACCGGCCAGGTCTTTCTCAATGCCGACGTCCTTCCATTCCGACGGCGGGGTCCGGTTGCAGAGGGCCTGAAACCCCAGCGTCGGAACCGTCACGTCGCCTCCTGACGGATCGTCATCGACGACAAACAGATTCAAGGACGGCACATCGGCCAAGACGGACGACAGGCCGGCCAATTTGCTCCGTGTCGTGATCAAGCCGCGCATCCGGCAATTCTTTGCGATATGTACGACTTGCTGCGGGAACAGCAGGCTATTGATGGGCACAAAGACGCCGCCCGCCTGAAGCACGGCGAAAATGGACAGCACTTGCGGGACGGACGGATCGAAATAGATCCCCACCCGATCCCCGCGCGTGAGGCCGGCGTCTCGCAGCCCGTGAGCCAGGCTCGTCACGCGACCCGCTACCTCACGATACGTCAATCGCGTCGTGCCATGAACCAGCGCTTCTTTCTCTGGATACCGAATCGCGCTGGTCCGGAGCATGTGATGCACGAGACAATCCATACGTCTCCTTCACCTCTCAGGGTTGCCTCTCCGTCCCGGTCGCCACCGTCGCCCCCTCAGTCCCCGGCCGCTTCCACGCCGCCCACGCGGATTGCATGGCCCGGCCGCCGACATGGCGAAGGATACTGACGCATCCCGTCATGGTTCGCGTATTCATCGCATAGAGGCCCCAGCGCTCGCGTCGATGGGACATCCAATGTTTCTTATAGCTGTCGTCGCCGCTCAAGAAATCCACCGTATGCACCTTGTCGATATCGATCACGTGTTCCATGATCTTGGCAGTCAAGACCGTTCCGACCGAGTGCTTGGTAAATCGCTCGTCATACGACACCTTGAAAATCGCAGCGATCCCGGCATGGACAAACCAGAGCTGGGCGGCCGCCGGTTCGCCGTCCAGGTAGGCCACTCCGAGCCTGAGCCATCCATGCTTGATCGCGGTCTGCGACAAACCGGGCACGAACTCCGGATAGGGCTCCTGGTGTTTCCAACTTGCACGATAGACCTTGTCATACGCCGCAAGCGCTTCCGTGAAGCCGTCGTTCGTCGTCACGAGATCAATCCGGGTATCGAAGGTCTTCTGAAGTTTCCGGGTGTAATAGGGAATGTTTTTTCTCAGTACGGACGGGAGACCTCCCAGGTAGTCGGCATAGGACCGCCCGGCGACTTCGAGATACCAGTTGCCGAACGCAAAATACGGCTGCACAAGCATCCCGTGTCTGGTAAGGGCGTCGCGAAACTCCTCGAACATCGGGGAGTCACGGTCCAGTGGATTGAGATCCAGGACATCCCATCTCGGTCGTTCAGCACAGACCGCTCGCGCCAGTTCGTCGATCAGGTGTGCGCGATCGACTCGTCCGCGATCCACCACGGGACCGAACAGCGACGTGTAGTAATTCGACAACCCCCAGAGGCGTCGCGGCGTCGGCATCCACCCGGCTCGGGCGCGATGTCTCATGGGGAGCGCGGCGACAGGAGTGCTGGCCCGATCGGCGGCGGCAATCCCGTAGATCCGTACCTGCTGATCGGGGTCGAGCGCGGTCTCGACGAAGTTCTCAAACCAGGCGGGCGTGAAGTTGTATCCCACCGTACCCCAGTCGTCGAACAGTCGGGTGTAGCCGGGAGGGAGTGTTGAAAAGGAGTGGTACGTCGTCGCCATCATGGGTGCGCCATCACGAGGTCGAATCATATCTCACCACGCAAGACAAACGGGACAACAGGGAGCGTTGCGCATCATGATCAGGACGAAGAGACCGGAGTCCCGGCGACCTTCGCCTGCACGAACTCCGTCAATCTGGCGATGGTCTGAAAATGTTCCGGCACCAGATCATCGTCGGCCACCGAGATGTGAAATTGTTGTTCGAGAAAGGTCACCACATCCAGGACCCCCAAGGAATCCACGATGCCGTTTTCAAGGAGGGCGTAGTCCATCCCGATCTGCCTGGTCCGCGCCAGCGGAAACTGCTTGTCGATGAACGCTTTGATCTGTTGACTGATGGCCGAAGTCGGCATGATGTCCTCTCCCCTTTCAGGTATCTCAGGTATCTCGATCTCCGGACATGATGAGCCAGTCAAGGGTGTGCACGGCATGCCCCAGATCGGGACGTTTTTGCGACACGTGGACGACGAGGGGAATCCGTTCCCGCGGGTGAAACCCGCATGCCTCAAAGACCGGGCTTGCGGGATGGCCGTCGACGAGATGCGCGCTGATCGTCGAGACTCCCCGTTCTCGGAACAGGGCGATGAGGCTGTCGACGAGCGCCTGCGAGACGGACCAGTCGGTCCCTCCACAGACATCGGCGATCACCCCGTCGTGCCCGGTCCGGTGAAACGCCGCGTAGCCGACCAGCTTGCCGAATCGACGGGCGGTCACGATTTCGACAGGCACGAGGGGATGGCTTCGATATCGCCAGTTGAGATACTCAGGCGATCGGGCCAAGAGGATCCAGGACGGCGCGGCCACCTCCTGGCTCCACTTGGAAAATTCATCGTCGCAGGGAGCGTCTCGGACAGCGATATCCAGCCCCGTGTCTGTCTTCCGTATCCGATCGACCACACGAAGGGCGAGATTCCCCACGACACAGGCCCCTGAGGACAGGAAGGACTCTCCCAGCCGCTCCGTGACCTTTCGATCGACACGAACGGGCTTGGCCCACCGAATGACGTCTTTGAAGGCCCCGATGCCCAATCGACGAAATACCGCCATCATCTGCTGACTGGGGAAATCGTAGCAGACCGTCCCGGCTCCGCTCTCGACGACCTCCAGGCAGGCCCTCTGCAGCGTGAGCGCCGGGCCCAGACTCCGTGCATATCCGGCAATACAGAAGTCTCCCAAGATCCATCCCGCGATCCGCTCCTCTCCGACGTCGATCAGTCGCGGGAAGGCCGCGGCCATCCCGATCACCTGACGCGTGTCTCTGTCGCGCGCGACCCACGCTCGCGCTCTCCCCGCGGGATTTCTCATATAGAGCCAGTCAAACCGGGCCTCATCCGACTGGGGAGTGAGATGCCGGGCGAGGGTCTCGACGATCAAGGCTCGGTCCCGCTCCAGATCACATTCTGTGACGGTCATACTCATGAATCTGCTCGGGCTGACTGATGAGGCCCTTGCCGAAGGCCTGAGGCCTACCGGCACGCGACGCGACAGGCACGACCGGCGCCGTCGAGTGGTGACGATGCGCCGGACTCCCGCCACCCGCTGTCTTGGAGCTTGTACCAGGAGAGCTTGAGATAGAAGGAGGGCAGATCCTCTTCCCACGGACGGAGTCGGTTGATCCGGTAGAGGTCCTCTCCGGCCGCATTCACGCCGAAGGTGGTGTTGGTGACGGCCCCCCGGTAGCCGGCCCGGCGGACGATATCGACAATCTCTGGCGAATAGTCCTGCGCCCGTCCGGAGGGGTACGCAAACGTGGTCACGGGCCGGCCGATCGCGTGCTCAATCATTCGCTTCGACTCGGAGACTTCCCGCACCACCTCGGGCATCGTGATCTGCGAGAGAATCGGATGGGACACCGTGTGGGATCCAAATCGGCAGCCCTGTCGGGCCATCGTACGCACCTGGTCCCACGTCAACATGAGGGAAGAATCCTCAGCCGGTGGCGCCACCCCCAACATAGTAAAGAGAGTCCGCATCGAGGCGTCACGGCGTTCCCGGGGCAAACTTCGCAGCCAGAACAAGGCGCGGGCAGCCAGACGCGCCCGTTGCGTCACCGGACTGAGCGTCTGCGGCTTGCGCTCATACGGAAGATGGGCCGACTCGCAGTTGGTCTGCTCGAAGGCCCGGAGCACTCGATCGAACCATAACACCTGTCCGGTGCCCACCGCCCCAGTGGCCAGGTACACCGTGGCCGGCAGACCGAGTGCCGTCAGGACTGGAAACGCGTGGTGGTAGTTATCCGCATAGCCATCATCGAATGTAATCGCGGCACAGTCGGGAGGGATGGTCTCGCCGGCCTGAAGCCGCTCCACGAGGTCTTCGATCGTAAGGACGGTGAAATGTTGCGCCAAGCACCGCATCTGTCGCTCAAAGACCGGTAAGGCGACCGTGTCGATGGCAAACGGGCTGGGTGTCGGACTGACTCGATGGTACGTCAGCACGACAAAGCACGGGTTGTGTTTCTTTCTCAGGGACCACCAGCTCCGTGTGGGGCGTTCGAGCCAGTATCGGTCGGCCACAGACTTGAAGGCTCTGATCAGCCCGATCCGGTAGGAGATTTCCATGGCGGTATAAAAGCCGAAGGGTCTCGCCGAGGGAGTCCACCCTTCAGGCGCCGCCGTCTGTTCTCCATCTCTGCCTGATGACACCATCACGAACCCCTACGAAATGAGCACTTGCAGGCCGGTCGTCA
Source organism: Nitrospira sp. (assembly GCA_005116795.1). Taxonomy (GTDB): domain Bacteria; phylum Nitrospirota; class Nitrospiria; order Nitrospirales; family Nitrospiraceae; genus RSF151. The sequence continues at coordinate 8,416 of SWDL01000184.1, forward strand.
GCGCGGGCTTTCGGCCAGTGGTCGGGGAGACCGCAGCGAACCCACGAGGCCCTTCACCTCAGCGGTCATTTCCCGTTGGAACAAGGCCAGCGCCGCCGCACAGGCCATGATCCCAACCAGGGTGGCCCCCACGACGCTCACCCAGAGATTGCTTCCCCAGAGGGCGCTGTCCAGCAACCTGAAGGCGGCCATTCCCGCTCCCATGGCGCCTGCCGCGAGGATCGCCGGCGTCAGATTCTTCAGGTAGTCGGTCACCGACAGTCCGAGTTCCGCCAGCCCGATCCGGTACAGGTACAGCAGCAGCATGGGGTAGGCCACCACCCAGGCATAGGCCACGCCGAGGAGACCGTACGAAGCACCCAGAAAAAAGGCGGCAGGGAGCACCAAGAGAATCGCCACGTTGTACTTCAGCAACACATCGGCTCGTCCCCTGGCCATCAACATGTTCGGGATGATGGTGTCCACGGACTTGATGACGCCGATCACGCACATGATCTGAAAAATGTCGACCACGGGGAGCCACTTCTCCGTCAGGATCAGCCGGACCAGCGGTTCGGCGATGACGACCAGGGCGATCATGAGGGGGAATGTGATCAAGGCGACAAACCGTGTAATCGTGAGAAAGTACGTCCGCAACTTCGGGAGGTCATGTTGGAGTTGTGAAAACACAGGGAACGCCACTTGATTGACGATGGTGCTGATTTTTTGGACTGGGAGGGTCGAGAGTTGCCCGCTCATACTGTAGAAGCCCAGGAGTCGGTCACCGAGCAATTTCCCCACAATCACCGTGTCCGCCGATGAATGCAGGTACCAGATCATCCGGGTGGCCATGACCGACAGGCCGAATCGAAATGCCGAGCCCACCCGATCGGGACCAAAGCACCACCGCGGCCGCCAGCCAGCCATCACCCATACCGTGGCGGTCAACATCACCTGTTGACAGAGGGTGCCCATGATGAGACTCATCACGCCATAGCCTTGCAGGGCCAGGGCAATGGACACGGTTCCACCGGCCAGCACCGACAAGACCTCAGCCTTCGACCGCTTTCCGAATGCCAGGTCTTTGGTCAAGAGATTGAACGGCACGGTGCTCAGCGCGGACAGGACCATCGTCAGGGCCAGCAGCCGAATCACCTCAACCAAACGATCGTTCCCGAAGAACGCGGCCAAGGGACCTGCCGCCAGAAAGGCGACGGCATAAAACGAGATCCCGGCGGTCAAGGCAATCCAGAACAGGGTCTGCAGGTCTTCCTCCTCCATATCGGCGCGCTGGATGATGGCGGCGCCGATCCCGAGTTGGTTGATCTGCTCCAGCAGTCCCACAAAGGTCCAGGCCATGGCCACCAGCCCGAAATCAGACGGCACCAGCAGGCGCGCCAGGAGGATCGAGATCGCCCAGCTCACGGCTTGCGTGACGGCCTTCGCCGAGCCGGCCCAGGCAAAGGCACGGATGGTTTTTTCCCGCAAACTCACGTGACGGCCTCCGAGGTCAGGTCTTCCGATGCTCTGGACAGGATCATCAGCGAGGCACGGAACCGGCCGTCGGCCGTCGCATCCACAGTTCGAGCACCATCAGGTTCCATAGGATGGTCCCGTAGAAAGAGGTCTGGTCGGTCCGATGGGCGTCGATCAGCCGTTCGAGTGCCCGCTTCGAGAAAAAACCGCGCTGGGTGCTCGTCGAGCTCAGCACCAACTCATGCATGAGATCATTCAGGGGCCGATCGGTGCGAAGCCACACCGGGATCGGGAGCCCGAAGCCATGCTTGGTCTTCTTGAGAATCTCGGCCGGGAGCAGATCCGCATAGGCGTTCTTAAAGAAGGATCGGAGACGCCGGCCCCGCATGCGGATCTCTGATGGGACGCGTGAGGCAAACTCTGCAAGCTCTTGATCAAGAAAAGGAAAACGAACTGTGACCCCATTGGCCTCAGTCATCCTGGTCACTTTGAAAAGATCATTGTCACTGATCGCCAACTTGAGATCGAGGTAGAGCTGCTTATCCAACTCGGTTCTCCCTCGTGCGCGTTCATAGTGCCAATGCATGGCCCAATAGGGGTGATAGACCTTCCCCAGAGACTCCAGAAACTCAGGCTGAAAGAGTTCGGCCTGCGGCATCGTCTGATAGGTGCCGTACGAATACAGCCGATCGGGGTACGGAATGCCGGCTCGCTGAATGTATTTCTTGCCCTTCGTAAAGGGCCCGAATGGGAGTGCGGAGGCCAGGCCGAAGGCCACGGGCTTCACGAGCAAGGTCCTGAGCGAGGGCGGGATCTGCCGATAGTAATCGAAGACCCGCTGGGCGGCATAGCGTTCATTCCCTGCAAACAGTTCGTCTCCCCCGTCTCCGGCATAGAGCGTATCGATCCCGTGTTCGCGTGCGACTTTCGCGCAATAGTAGGTGGGAACGGCCGAGGCATTGGCAAAGGGTTCATCGAAGTGTTCCACGATCTGCGGGATCGCTTCCAGCACGTCGGCCGGCGTGACAAAATACTCGACATGCTTGGCCCCGAATGCCTGGGCGGCCGTTCTCGCATAGCTGATTTCGTTGAAGCCTTCGACCCCGAATCCAATAGAGAAGGCCGTGACGGAGGTCCCGGTCAGGCGGGTGAGGAGGCCCGTGACCGTGCTGCTGTCGACTCCGCCGCTCAGGAACGTTCCGATCGACCGTCCAGGCGGCTCCGCATGGATTCGCGCGTTCATGGATTCGGCAAAGTGGGTGTTCAATTCTTTCGCGAGTTCCTCCTCGCTGGACCATTGAGGCTGCGTGAAGTCTAGGTCCCAGTATTGCGAGAGACAGGGCGTCCCGTTTCGATATGAGAGGACGTGCCCCGGGGGCAACTTCTTCACGTCGGCATAGATGGTTGTCGGGGTCGGCGCGAACGAATTACCCGCCACGTCGATAATGGCCTCCGGATTCAGATTCCGGGGCCAGTCGAGCGGACAGCACTCCAGGGCCCTCATCCTGGACGCAAAAATCAGACGATCGGGCCCGGCGTAATACACGATCGGATGGATTCGGAACCGGTCGGTGGCAAGATGAAGGGTCTCATCCCGTCCATCCCAGATGGCGATAGCGAATTCCCCCCGCAAGGCGTCCAGGACTTTCAGACCCTTTTGGACATACAGGCGGAGAATGTCCGAAAACACCGCCTGCTGCCCCACCCCCTTCGGAGAGATCTGAGAATCAAACAGAGTCCCATGCAAGGCCATTCCCAACACCGCTCCATGGACGGAGAGACTCGCCACACCACTGATCCGACCAGGAAAAGGCTTCGCGCCAAGGGTGGCCGCGCCGCAGGCCAGGGCTTGCAGGCCTTCGTTCGGACCAGGCCCGAGGACCTGTACCATGGGACGGAGTTGCCCCGTGGACACTCTATGGCTGGATTGACGTGCGAGGATCCCGCAGATGCCGGCCATGGCCCCCCCCTTATTGTCCGTCGGTTTGAGACAGTTGCACCCCGGACTTCGATTTCTTCTTGCCGCCCTTCGCAGGAGTCGGCGGATCGGCCTGATGCGCCTCCTCGTGCCTGGGGATCGCCTTCGTATGTCCGAGTTTGCGCGCCGCCTCTTCTTCCTGCTTCGCCGACTCGATCTTGTGGCTCTTGTAGTAGGCTTCAGCCAACCAGGCATGGGCTGAGGCTAGCTTGGGATCCAAATTCGTGGCCTCTTTCAGGTGTTCGACGGACTTCTCGAGCGCGCCGATTTCGATGAGATAGTAGCCATACTGTGCGTGCGTAAAGGCATACTGCGGGTACAGGGCCAGGGCCTTCTCAAAAAAAGGCACCGGCAGACCGTTCACTTTGGTGACGAGCGCCACCGTGCTCATGAGCGAGAGGGCGCCTGGATGGTTGGCAATCCGCTCCAGGGTATATTTCAAATCCGACATCACGGACTTGTACAAGCCGTTGCGAAAACTATCGAACATCGGTTGGCTGAAGTGGCCGTACTCGACGAGGCGCAAGAGCGCCACCGTCTCCGGATGTTGGTCCATCGTGTAGTAGTCTTGGTTGATCAGCGTGCCCATTTCATTGCGCTCTGGGCGCAGGAGTTCCTGCCCATCCGCGGGAGAACTCCATAGGCTGAGGATACTGATGAAGACGAGCGCGATCCAAGCGAGGGATTTCATGATGAGCCTCCTGTTGTCATGGCATGTTCCAGCGGTGCGTGATCGTGGTCAGACCGTTTGTTGCGTGAGAATATCAATAATGCGGTCCCCGGCCCGGCCATCCCACCCCTCAGGAATTCGGTGAGATTCCCGGTGATGCAGTTTCTTCAATGCTCCGTCGATGATGCCGGCCTTCTTCGTGCCGACGAGCACGTTCGTTCCATGTGTCATCGTCACCGGTCGTTCGGTGTTGTCCCGCAGCGTGACGCACGGAACCCCAAGAACGGTGGTTTCTTCCTGTATCCCCCCGGAGTCCGTGAGGACCAGTCTCGCATTCGCCGTGAGACAGAGGAACTCGAGGTACCCGAGCGGTTCCACGCAGCGGATACCGGATCGGCCCGCCGGCGTGCCCGAATCGAGCGCGGCGAAATCGATGGTGTTCCCCAACCCAAAGGTTTGGATCCGGGTCTGGGTACGCGGATGAACCGGAAAGATGATCGGGAGATGGGTGCCGACGACCGACAAGGCATCCAGGATTTCTCGAAAGACTTCCGGATTGTCCACATTGCTGGGGCGGTGGAGGGTCACGACCGCATAGGCTCTCGCCTTTCCACTGCCGGCTGAGGCGGCGTTGAACGCCCGATCATCCTGATCCCCGGCATGCTTCAGCAGTCCCAGCCGGCCAAGCACCTCCGACTGGTCCGCATGCCGCCGATGCTTCAGGAGCGTATCCACCATCGTGTTGCCGACAAAATGAATACGGGTCTTGGCCACTCCCTCCCGTACGAGGTGCTCCTGGGCGCTGGGCTCGGTGGTGAAATGCAGATCTGAGAGCGCATCGGTCAAGATCCGATTGATTTCTTCCGGCATGGTTCGATCACCGCTCCGCAAGCCGGCTTCGACATGCGCCAGGAGCGGGCGTCGGCGTCCCGAGGCATTACCGTCCGGATACTCCAATTTCGAGGCGACCAGGGTGCAGGCAATGGTCGAATTGACATCCCCGACGACCAGCACCACGTCCGGCTGTTCCTTGATCATCACCGGCTCAAATCGTTTCATGATCTCCGCCGTCTGCGCCGCGTGCGATCCTGACCCGACCCCCAGATCCACCCCTGGCGTGGGGATACCCAGGTCTCGAAAGAAGGACTGAGACATCTTTTCGTCATAGTGTTGCCCGGTGTGGACCAGCGTGTAGTCGATGCGCGCCGACGACCGCTGGTTGTGGGCGTGAATGGCATCCACAATCGAAGCGATTTTCATGAAGTTGGGTCGGGCACCGGCGACCAGGAGCACGTTCATCATTCAGCTCCCTTGCAAGAGAGAAGGTGAATACTGATCGGCATGACGGACCGTTACGCAGCTTTCCGAGAGAGCGGAGCAGGCCGGCGAAGCGTGTCTTCAAAGGTTCGACTGAGCGCCTCGGTGACCTGGGTCCAGGAATAGCCCGCGGCATGCTGACGCACGATATCGGATCGCCAAGGACGCTGAAGGGCCGCCAGGATGGTGTAGGCCAGGTCCTGATGGTCACGGCGGGCCAACAGCCCCACGGCCTCCGATGACACGATTTCAGGAATGCCTCCCACCCGCGTCGCCACGATCGGCAGCCCGCACGCCATGGCTTCCATCAAGACGTTAGGCCATCCTTCCCGTTCGCTGGCCAGGCAGAAGAGGTCGGCCGCGCTGTACCAAAGATAAAGCTGCTCATGCGGCACACGACCGGCAAAGCGCACGTGATCAGTCAGATCCAAGGACGCCGCGAGTCGCTCCAGTTCCGCCCGCATCGGACCGTCGCCGACGATCAACAGCCCCAACTGTGTCAGATGATGTCGGGTCCTGAGAACGTGCAGCGCCTGGAGCAGTAAATGGAACCCCTTGTTCTTCGTCAGATTGCCGACCGAGAGCAGATAGGTCCCGTTCGGCAGCCCCAGTCGAGCGCGTGCTGCTGATTGCGGGACGGGAGAAAACTTCCGTGCATCGACGCCGTTCGGGATCACCGAGATGTGGTCGGCCTGAATTCCCAGTCGAACCATGACGGCTTTCAACGCCTCGCTCACGCCGATGACGTGCGCGGCGCGTCGAAGCGTGAATCGCAGGAGGGGCAGGATGAGCGGCATCTGTCCGTACAAGTTGATGTCGCTCCCTCTCGCAGAGACCACGACCGGCTTCCCGAGCGCCAGGCCCAACAGCACGGCGGCGAAGCCGTCGGGGTAGACGTAGTGGGCATCGATCAGATCGAAGTCAAAGTGCCGCCGGATGTTGCGGGCACAGACAAGGAGTGTGAGAAACATCGAGAGTCCATACGCCGTCATCCCGATCTTCGGCACGATCACATACCGGGGATGATAGACCTCGATACCGTCGAGCAGTTCGCGACGACGGACTTGCGAATACCGCCACCGTGAGCCCAGTTTGATCGGAGGATAATACGGAACCGGGGCCACGACTTTCAGCGCATGGCCGGTCGTCTTGGAAAAATGTGTCATCCGTTCCTTGATGAACACGCCATGTTGAGGCCAGATGTGATTGGGATATAACGACGAGCACACCAGTATGTTCACGTCCGCGCCTCCCCGACGCCACCGCACAGGCCTGGTGTCATTCGGTGATCAGCTTCAGGACCCGTTCCGCATTCGCCTTCCACAGAAATCCACGCGCGTAGATCCGTTCGGCCGCCGTCCGCCCCATACGGCGGCTCATGGCGGGGTTCCGGACCAAGGCTTCAATTTGGGCCCGCATGCTGTCTTTACTGCCTGGTTTGAACAAGACCCCGGTGACTCCCTCCTCCACAATCTCCCGGATGTTGGGTTGATTCGGCGCCACCGTACACTTGCCCATGCCCATATACTCGATGATCTTCATGGGACAGGCGTACTCGGTCACGTTGGGCTGCAGCGTGATATCCATGGCGGCAATATGCGCGGCCATCTCCTCCCGCCCGACCGGGCCTGTCAAGACGACGTCGGAGCGCAGATGGTGGGCATCGACATAGCGAATGAGGTCCGGATACGCAGGACCATCTCCCACAAGCAGCAGCGTGACCCCCTGCTCCGACAGCTTGGCCTCGTGCATGATCTCCAACAGGAATTCGAGGCCATGCCATTTGCGGAACCACCCGACGAACCCCAACACGGTCCGGCCGGTCATCCCGTAGCGCGTGCGGATAGGCTCTCCTGAGATGCCGGGATGAAAGTGTTGCGGGTCGATGCCGTTGGACATCACCACCATCCGCCGGGTCGGCACCCCTTCCTCGACGAGGAGATCTCTCATCACCTGCGTGACGACCACCGTTCTCGTGCTGTGCGAACAGATCCAGCGCTCCGACCAACGCGCCAGCCAGGCAAAGGTCAGCTTCCCCAACTTCTGCTGCTCATAGTACAGCGGCGCATTCACCTCCAGGATCATTGGGATCCCGAAACGCTTGCCGGCAAGCACCCCGCAAAACGTATTCAAGGCGTAACGCTCATAGATGAGGTCAGGACGGTGGGCTCGTATGGCTTTGCAGAGCTGCCGGTACCCGTACAGGTTGTAGGTCAGGCTCATCAGTTCATACAGCCAACTGGGAATCCACCGGGTCACGCGTTCCCAGGACCGCCCCTTGATCTTCTGTCCACCCGGCTGATCGAGTTTCACCAGGGCGACAATCTCGACTTCATGCCCCAACTCACGAAAGGCCTTCACCATTTCATAGATGTGAATGCCCTGGGCGTCTCCAGACTGGGTCCTGTGGTGATAGAGCACTCTCATAGGTCGCTCGCATGGCTCCTGTCACACGCGTCCTCCCTCTAGGTAAGGGATGCGAACGGTGTGTGGTGAACGGTGAGAAGAGTGATCGGCCGCGGCTGTTAATCCGAACGCCGCATGAACCGTTGGCCCCACGATTCCAGCACCAGCAGGGCCCACAGATGATAGGCATAGTCCCGGAGGCCTCGCTGGTGGTGCGACCACCAGCCTCGGATCACCTCGGTGTCCATGATGTCCGATACGAACGACTGCTTGGTAAACATGCGCTCTTCGAACATCGGTTTGAGCTCGCCGCGGAACCATTGGGCCAGGGGGATGCTGAAGCCCATCTTGGGGCGATTCATCGCCTCTGCCGGCACGAGGTCTCGCAGCATCTGCTTGAAGATGTACTTCCCTCCCCCCTGTCGCAGCTTGAACCGAGACGGAATTCGGGCCGCCAACTCCATCACTTCATGGTCCAGCAACGGGACACGGACTTCGAGCGAGTGGGCCATGCTCGCCCGATCGACTTTCGTGAGGATGTCGTCCACGAGATAGGTTTTCACATCCACGTATTGGATGCGTGACAGAGGGTCCCAGCCGCGCGTGCGGTCGAAGTAGCGTTGCATCACGCTGAACGCCTGGTAGCCTTTGAGCGCCGCCCGCACCGGTTCCCGATAGAGGACCTGCTTCATGGCCGGAGAAAACCACGTCATCGAGTTGAAATAGCCCTGCTCCGGAGACATGGACAGGTTCTGCAACAGCGTCTTCCCTCTGAGGATCCGGGGAAGCCAATCCGCCTTGGGATAGACCGCGGAGAGGGCCGAGAAGACCGGTCGGCGA